>CAYNUM010000705.1:0-1505 GCA_964400025.1 uncultured Croceivirga sp. | reverse complement strand
TTCTTGAAGTTTATCAATAGAATATGGAATTGCAGTACCGTTTTCCATTGACACCAAAGAACCGTTGATTCGACCGGCAATCTCCCCTTTATACGATTGGTATTCCAAAAAGCGATGGGCCATAATTGCCTCACCTGCAGTAGCGGTCAATAATTGGTTACGGAGTCCTATAATTCCCCTGGAGGGGATGATAAATTCGCAGAGCATTCGTGAGCCCTTGGCTTCCATACTGACCATCTCACCCTTGCGAATGGAAACCATTTCTACGGCCTTGCCAGAAACCTCGTCAGGTAAATCAATGGTCAATTGTTCTACAGGCTCGCATTTTACACCTTCAATTTCTTTAATGATAACTTGAGGCTGCCCAATTTGTAATTCATAACCTTCACGACGCATGGTTTCAATCAAAACTGATAGGTGCAATACCCCACGGCCGAAAACCATGAACTTATCGGCACTATCGGTTTCTTCAACATGAAGGGCCAAATTTTTCTCAAGCTCTTTTTCAAGTCTTTCCTTAATATGCCTTGAGGTCACAAACTTGCCGTCTTTACCAAAGAAGGGACTATCATTAATGGTAAACAACATACTCATGGTCGGTTCGTCGATGGCAATGGTCTTTAAACCCTCTGGGTTTTCTAAATCTGCAACCGTATCGCCGATATCGAATCCATCCATACCAACTAAAGCACAGATATCACCAGTTTGTACTTCTTGAACCTTTTTACGGCCCAATCCGTCAAAAACAAAAACTTCCTTAATCTTCGATTTCATTCGAGAACCATCGCGCTTCATGAGGGTAACCTGTTGGCCTTCCTTAAGGTTTCCACGGGTCAAACGACCAATGGCAATACGCCCAGTAAACGATGAAAAATCAAGCGAGGTAATCAACATTTGGGTAGAACCCTCCTCAGGTTTGAATTCTGGCACATGTTCCAAAACCATATCCAACAAGGGGGAAATGGTCTCTGTTGGTTTTTGCCAATCTTCGCTCATCCAACCTTGTTTGGCAGATCCGTAAACTGTCGGGAAATCCAATTGCCATTCTTCAGCACCAAGCTCGAACATTAAATCAAAGACCTTCTCATGCACCTCTTCTGGAGTACAGTTCTCCTTATCCACTTTATTGATGACCACACAGGGCTTTAAACCTAAATCAATGGCCTTTTGCAAGACAAAACGCGTCTGTGGCATTGGACCTTCAAAAGCGTCTACAAGTAGTAACACCCCATCAGCCATGTTCAGCACTCGTTCTACTTCACCTCCAAAATCGGCGTGACCAGGAGTATCGATAATATTGATTTTGGTATCCTTATATACCACAGAAACATTTTTGGAAACAATGGTAATACCACGTTCGCGCTCCAAATCATTATTATCCAAAATTAAATCACCCTTGTTCTCATTTTCACGGAACAATTGACAGTGATACATAATCTTGTCTACCAAGGTTGTTTTTCCGTGATCAACGTGTGCAATGATGGCGATATTCTTGATTTTCTGCA
>CAYNUM010000704.1:0-1528 GCA_964400025.1 uncultured Croceivirga sp. | reverse complement strand
GGTCATTACTGTTGACTCCAATTTCATAAGCGTACAGGCTGAAGTTTTGGGTAGAATCGGTGGGGACCACAGTCACTTTCATTTCGCTGTACTTCGGTATAATACCTGTAAAGAAAAGATGCTTCCCCGTGAATTTCTTTTGTTGGGTGGCCGGGAAGCATGCGTTGCTGCTGTTCCAGGCCCAGGATAAATCCTCCAGAAACACCCCTTCAGCAAGATTTCCAGAATAGGTGACTTCTTGGTTGGGAGCAGGTTCAATTTGATAGACTTTGGGTTGTGCTGTCATCAGTAGTGGGATGTGGAGCAATAGTATGAGATATATGGTTTTCATAAGATAAATGCATTAAGGGGCTGTCATGAGACAACCCCTGGATGGTCCTACTTTTTCTTGGCGTTGATGCGGTATTTGAACTTGTTGCCGACTGAGAGGTTTTTCATGGCCACCATGATAATTTTACCTCGAGCGTTGTTGACAGTAAACTTCTTCACTTTACCATTTTTGTCATTGGGGAAGGTGTAATCAGTAACTTCTCTAAGTACACCATTGCGACCCATGGTACAGATGACTACCCCTGTGCGGGCTCGACCGTCGTATTTGTTGATGGTTATTTCGACTCGGTCTTCAAAAGAAGGCGGAGTAACAAAGGTTCTCTTGGTTTGGCCGGTGATGCTTCCGGTTTCATTACCTCCATCCATTTCCAGCAATCGAGGTCCGATAGTGGCACCACCGTTGGCGGCAATCCAATTCCAAACCTGTTTGATTTGCTTTACTTTGTTTTTGAAGGGAACCAATTGAATATTTGGCTTCCAGGGGCCCCATTTTTCCCAGGTTTTTTCTGCCAGTTTTTTTCCTTGATTGCAGTTTTGTGCTTCGGCTTGGAATCCGATGGCGAAAAGTGCAATCATGCAAATTGTCAGTGCTTTTTTCATAATTAAAAATTAAAGGGTTAGTGAACTATTAATTGGGGATTTCGTTTTTACGCTTGTGTCAAAGGTATCCTCAAGGGTTGTGAAGGCTATCAAAGAATTCGGTGATCGATAAAAAATCTATGAATTCCGGTAGGAAAATTCATTGAACAGAAATCTGAAATTCAAATTTGTCTTTGCTCTCGCGGTTTTTGATGGCCACACTAATAATTTTACCTTTCATGCCTTCGATGCTAAAGGTCTTATGGGTTTCAGAAACTTCTTCCGGGAAGCTAAACTGCTCGATGGCGACACTTTTGGCCTGACGGTCATGACCACAAATGATCACATCAACTCCGCTGAGTTGTTTGACATTGACCACGGTGATCTCTAAGGTATCCCGAGGAACGATGGAGGTCACAAAAGTCCGCTTGTTCTTTTTGCGAATGGCTCCTTTTTTTGTTTTACCATTCATGGGCAGCAGCCGGGGTGCACCGCGTTTGAGACTGTTCAGCGACAAGGAGGTCACGGAGGATTTTAGATTGTTGAAGTCAGCGACTAGGGCATCCGGGTCAGCCAGGGCCTGCTCCAGGCTCATTTTTTCGAACATGGAATTGATCAT
>CAYNUM010000703.1:0-1530 GCA_964400025.1 uncultured Croceivirga sp. | reverse complement strand
CAGCCATCGCACCTATTGTCGGTTGGGGGCATCCCAGTTTGATGCAACCTATTGCGGAGCATCAAATTCCCGTTTGGGCATTTGCAGCAGGACGGGATCCTGCTGTAAAAGCACGTTATTTTTATAAAGGAATGAATGAATTGGAAAAACTAGGGCATAAGGATATCAGGTTTACAATACATGAAGATAGTGGTCACGATGCCTGGCGCAGGATCTATGCGGGACAGGATCTATATGATTGGTTACTTGGGTATTCAAATTAATAAATCAGCATTAAACCTGGTTAATTCAATTGTAATTATCATGACTTAACAGAAAAAGCAATAAAGTTCAATCACAACTTAAACCCAATTTTCACAGTTATTAAGGAATAGTATTTGACTTATAGAGGGGAAAACTCATCAAAAGGAGAAAAACACCCGATTTTAGGGCATTCTACCTTTTCACCTCTTTCACTATTTGAAAATATCAACATGATAAAATCCTATTTTTCAGTGCTTTGCGCACTGTTCCTCTTTTCTCAAAGCCTACTTGCCGGGAATGGGTTTACTGAAATTCGTAATGAAAAGGAATGGAAAAGCGCTCTGGAAAGTGCTCGAACCCAAAATAAACTCGTTTTATTGGACTTCTATACCGGTTGGTGTGGATACTGTAAAAAAATGGACCGAGATGTATTTTCTAAAGAAGACTTTCAGAAAGAATTAAAAACACAGTACGTCACAGCCAAACTGGATGGTGATAGTCCTTTTGGGCAAAGTTTTGCGCGACAAAATGGTGTCCAGGGATTTCCAACCTATGTCTTTTTTGATGGAAGCGGTAATTCGGTTGGTAAAGTAGAGGGTTATTTACCATTATCTGAATTTCGTAGTACCATTCAGAAAATCCACCTGTCCGCAACCAAGGGAAAGGCAATGGCTCAGCGATTTGCGGATAAGGATCTATCTAATCCTGAACTGGCAGAATTCTATACCCTTACCAAGGATTCAAAAATCCGCAATGAGATCTATAAGCAATTGATGGCTAATATTTCGGATGAGGAATTACTCGATGGTAATTACGGTGGTTTTCTTAAAATGAGTAGTACCACCCTCGACCGGAGAAGCACAAAAGTAATGCTGCATAATAAAAAGACCTTTATCGAAGTCTACGGTGAGGAAAACTATACCGGAGCTGTTGCACAGTTATTTAATAATACTTTATTGATGGCGATAGAAACCGGGAATGTGAAAGTACTGGATAGAATGGAAAAGGAACTACTACCCTACTTTATCGATGATACAGAACAACTTCCGGAAGCCGTGTTGGTTACCCACAAGATCTATCACAGTGGGCGCTCGGATTGGAATAGCTATCGACTATTGGTCGAAAATGAATGGAAAACCAATCCACAAGAGAATCAGGTGTATAATGAAGTCTACCAATTAATGGAAGAGTTTAGTCATGATGTAGATGCTCTTAGCCTGGCTTCAAAATGGATGACACCGGAAGCCAAAGCAAATCCCAGTTTTGACAACTACTTTTTGTTGACTA
>CAYNUM010000702.1:0-1532 GCA_964400025.1 uncultured Croceivirga sp. | reverse complement strand
ATTTGTCGCTTACGGCTCATTGGAAGATGAATCGGTGGTTGAACCCATTGATGAATTCATTAAAC
Organism: uncultured Croceivirga sp.; assembly: GCA_964400025.1. Lineage (GTDB taxonomy): Bacteria > Bacteroidota > Bacteroidia > Flavobacteriales > Flavobacteriaceae > Croceivirga. The sequence goes on along the minus strand of CAYNUM010000702.1, from coordinate 1,467 downwards.
TTTTGAACGATAGAAGAGATCCTGGTTTATCAGTAATCAAAGAGGTGATTGATGGTGATCATACAACGGCCTTCCCAATGACTACAGTTAGTGCTGTTTCATGGTTAGCCTCTACAATGACACCTGTAGCAAATTATGCGGATGATGTTTCATTCTGGTCCATTCCCCAGTTGAATATTCCCTTTGTCAGTCAAGCTCCAGAGAAGCGCAATGATGGCATAGCCGTCGGCAAGCTCCAACTTTCCGAAGCAAAAAAGAAGGCCATTGTACAGGTGTCCCAGGAAATCTTTGAAGGTGACTATGGCAACTATGATGCACTGTTGATTTCACATAAGAATGAATTGGTCTACGAATCCTATTACAGAAAGGGGCGCATCAATTCACTACACGGCCAGGCATCAGCAGTAAAAGGATATACCAGTTTGTTGGTGGGCAGGGCAATTCAAATGGGCTATTTAAGCATGGACGATCTTGACAAACCATTGATTCATTTCTTGAAAGATTTGGACCCGTCTAAATTTGCTGCTGGTGCAGAGAAAATAACCTTGCACAAGGCCTTGACCATGCAGGGTGGTTTGACCATAGACCGTGAAAAGTGGAAAGATTTTGAAAATGATTCCGTTCGTTTAAAAGGGCAGGGGTTGGTTCAAACGCTTCTGGAGCAAACGGCACCCATCACCAATGAAACCCAAACCTATTTGTATGGTAACTTCAATCCCATGATGGTGATGACGGTGATTGATGCAGTTGTACCTGGGTCTGTTGAGGATTTCATTAAAATTGAATTGCTCGATAAACTCAGTATTACCGATTACGAATGGTCAAAGCACGCCAATGGTTTGCCTCAAGCCGGGTGGCAAGCCCGTTTCAAATCGCGCGACATGCTTAAATTCGGATATCTGGTACAGAACAAGGGTAGGCACAATGGAGAACAACTTATATCTGAGGCCTATCTGAAAAAAGCGACCAGTGATATTGTCCGTCCTGCGATAGATTGGATGCCCAAAAACTATGGCTATGGTTACTTTTGGTACCATACTCCGGTACTAGTTGATGGTAAAAGTTATGATATGACATTGGCTTGGGGCGGTGGTGGCCAGCGGGTAATGGTGGTCGAAGAACTTGACCTGACCCTGGTGATTTCAGGCTTTGACCGTGATGATGACAAAATCATGAGTCCCATTTTTGATACTGTGGTACCAGCGTTTGGCGAAGACGAGTTTTAGACATCAAACTGTTTTTCATAAACCATACTTAACATAGGGGTTTAAATTAATTAACTGATATTCCAAGAATTAGCCCCACCTTTGCAGCTTAATTATTAAATAAATACAATGAGTAAAGGAACAGTAAAGTTCTTTAACGACACCAAAGGTTTTGGTTTTATCACCGAGGAAGGTGCTGATAAAGAGCATTTTGTACATGTTACTGGATTAATCGACGAAATTCGCGAAGGTGACCAAGTTG
>CAYNUM010000701.1:0-1538 GCA_964400025.1 uncultured Croceivirga sp. | reverse complement strand
ACTCTTTAAATTTAAAGAAGGTACCACGGCAGAGGAATTAAAGACCGTAGAAAAGGCCTTTGAGGCATTACCTGCTAAGATTCCTGAAATCATTGATTTTGAATGGGGTACCAATAACAGTCCTGAAAGATTGGATAAAGGTTTTACCCATTGTTTTTTCCTGACTTTTGATAGCGAAGAAGGCCGCAGCACCTATTTACCACATCCTGACCATAAGCTATTTGGAGATGTCGTTGGCCCTCATTTAGAAGATGTGCTTGTCGTTGACTATTGGGCCGACTAGCCTACCAGGTATACTTTGGTGGTTCGATACCGTTCATTCTGAGGTATAGATTTGATTTGGCCCTATGATTGGTCATATGGTCTTGTACGTAGAAAAAGGCGAAAGCCCTACTCACTATATTACCACTGTGGTACATTTTACAGGTTTCGTCCAATTTTTCCTGCTGCACATTATAAATCACATCCGTAGTATAATCGAACCCTTCGTTCAATAGTGCAATAATCTCTCCTTTTGTCATTTTTGAGGCATCTGGCGCATTGGGTTTTACCTCCATCCCCTGAACATATCGTTTCGTCAACAATTCAATGGTATAGGCGATATGCACCATTTGCTGTGCAAAGGTCATGCTTACCTCAGTGGGGCGGTAGGAATATAGTTCTTCAGGCATGGCTTCAGCCACTTCCAAGCAGTGTTCCTTGGCCTCCAGCCAAACAGGAAGGTACATTTTTGTAAAATCGGTTTTAGGGGTCTCTTGGGCCTGTGTACAACGAATGGTCGTGCACAGCGCCAGAAGGAGCATTAAATACGGGAGTTTCATACCAAAAACTTACTGTTCTTTGTTCAAGATAGCTTTATTGATACGTTTAATCAAACTAGGACCTTCATAAATGAATCCGGTATACAACTGCACCAATGCCGCACCGGCTTCAAGTTTTTCCAAGGCATCTTCTGCGGAATGAATGCCCCCTACCCCAATGATTGGAAAGGCACCTTTACTTTTTTCAGCAAGAAATCGTATTACTTCGGTGCTCCGTTTGGTCAAAGGTTTTCCACTTAGACCACCCTTTTCTTCTGCTAGAGTCAAATGTGATTTGAGCCCTTTTCTATCTATGGTAGTATTGGTTGCAATGACCCCATCAATTTGGGAAGATTTGACAATACTGATGATATCAAGCAGTTGATCATCACTTAAATCTGGAGCTATTTTTAAAAGGATGGGTTTCTCAGCGCAGTTGTTTTTTGCAGCCAGTTTTGAGTTTTCGCGTTTTAATTTCTTCAGGATATCGGTCAGGGGTTTTTTATCCTGTAACTCGCGTAAGCCCGGAGTGTTTGGTGAACTCACGTTGACCACAAAATAATCGACATATTCGAAAAGGGCATCGAAACAAATCAGGTAGTCATTTACAGCCTTGGCATTGGCAGTAACCTTATTCTTGCCAATATTACCCCCAACGAGCACCCGTTGTTCTTTTTTCAAACGCTCAACCGCATCAAAGACCCCTTCATTGTTAAAGCCCATTCGGTTAATGATGGC
>CAYNUM010000700.1:0-1540 GCA_964400025.1 uncultured Croceivirga sp. | reverse complement strand
CGTTTTTCAAGTAAGATTGAACTTACTGACAGCCCTATTGAACGAATCAATGGGTTTTCAGGAGGTATAGGAATTAAGCTCGGCATTTTCAATATGGGTCGAAATCGGTATAAAAAACAATTGGATTAAACCAAAATATCAATCAAAAATCGAAATCATGGAATTATCAACTTGTACTGAGCGTTGTCGAAGTATCAAAAAACAGGCAATAAATACCATTAGGGTATTTACAGAAGACAATCAAGTCTACATCAAGAAAGGCAAATACAGACGTGACCATATTCATTTACGCTGGATTCCTGTCGTCGTATCTAAATAGTAATGAATAAAAAGTAATACCCTAAAACGAGTTTTGGATAGAACCATTAACAACAATCAAAAAATGAAATCAAAAATATTTTTTGGCCTTTTGGCTATAGCACTTTTTATGTCTTCTTGCGAGACCGAATCCATCAGAGCTTCTGACGAAATTTCAACAAGAGCGTATTCTTTCAATGACTATACAGAACTGCAGGTTTCTGGGGATTTTGATGCCTTTGTTCGCTTTTCGGAAACTGAGGAACGAATAGAAATTGAAGCTAACGACAACTTACAGGATAAAATATTGGTCTCAAAAGATGGAAACACCTTAAAAATCAGATTGCAGAACAATTTAAGCGTTCGTGGCAATGCCACGATGAAAGCTTACATCACTACACGAAATATTTCCCAGTATCGGATTTCCGGAGATTCTTATGTCGAATTGGAAAATGCACTTCTCGCTCCAAATGTCTCAATAGATGTCACCGGCGATAGCCGCTTTACGGGAGAAATACAGGCAGCTACACTATTTGTTGATTTGAAGGGCGATTCTGAAGTCGATGTGTTTGGAGCAACGAACACCCTTAGCGCCGATTTAAGTGGAGATAGCGAGCTAAAGGACTATGATATGTCAGTTGAAGACCTAATTCTAGAGCTTAGTGGTGACAGCGAAGCATTTCTTTCCGTTTCTGAAACGATTGATGTTGATGCCTCCGGAGATTCGGTACTGAATTACCGAGGAGACGCTGATATTATTCGTCAGCGTTTAAGTGGGGATTCAAGAATTCAAAAAAGGGATTAGCACATTCATTCCATAGGCGAAGCGTTATAAATCACTTTCGTAATTTTTAAAACCCCTTCTTCAGCAGCGAATACAAAAAGGTTCTTGGTTCGAAATGCGATTGAAGGGGTTCCATCTTTTGGATGAAATGTACCGTTTACCTTCCCTTGCATAATTATCACATCATCGAAAGTTTCAATTGAGACAATTTCATGTTTCATTTTTGCACTACCATAACAGCGTTGAGCTCGAAGGTAATTCCCCAAGGCCTTTTTGCCAATTTGAACTACACTCTCGGGAGCCATATGTACCACGTCTTCGGCATAGACTTTCAATTGTTCCTCTACCGAAATGGTATTGTCGTCTAGGACAGAAAGGATAACTTCGATTCTTTTTCTAGGATCCAAATTCTTCTTTGGTAAGCGAACAAAGATGCCTTCATAAAAAAGTCCGGTAGGG
>CAYNUM010000699.1:0-1545 GCA_964400025.1 uncultured Croceivirga sp. | reverse complement strand
CATTGATCTGAAGGATTTCAAGCTTTTTTGGACGTAACGGAAAATGTCCGATTTCAGAAATTTTGTCTTTGAAATAAGGAAGCTCTCCATCGGCAAACAGCCCACCATTAAGAATATCCAATTGCTTATTGACTGAAGCCAGTTCGTTTTCTCTTGCTTTCAGTGACTTTTTGGAGGCTTTTTTGACTTCGTTTAAAATACTTTGTGCCATGGGTTACATTGATAATTTGTTGTACTTATTCATCATTTGTACCCCATGAACCAAAGTGGCACCACTTTCAATGGCGGCCCCCGCATGAACGGCTTCCATCATTTCTTCTTTAGTAATACCACGTTGTAGGCCATCTTTGGTATAGGCATCGATGCAATACGGGCATTTTACCACATGGGCCACAGCCAAGGCAATCAATGATTTTTCACGAGCACTTAAGGCTCCTTCTTCAAAAACCTTTCCGTAGTAATCGAAAAATTTTGTACCGAGCTCTTCGCTCCATTCTGTTATTTTTCCAAATTTCCGCAAGTCAGCGGGGTCGTAATAGGGATTTGCCATGTATATATAAGTAAAGCCTTTTGGGCAATTGTTAGTAAATGATTGAAATTGAAAAGAAAATAAATGTGCTTATGCACAAAGAAAGGGTGAGCCCTTATTAAAGGGTAAATTGATTGAAAATGTAGCTGTTCTTTGGATTGAATATGACCAGCCCACGCTCTTATTTTCTACTAAATTCTTTAAAACGAGATAGAGTTTTTTTGATGACAATTTGACCTTGTGCAGTAAGCCATAAACATCGGCCAAAGAATCTAAATCTGATAGCGTATCAAGAAGTGTAGGTTGATGACCCAATTTTCTAAAATAGGTCAAGGTTTCGTTGAACAAACCATTCGTTTGCCATGAAAAGTCAATAAATGCCTCTTTATTGAAAGCTTCTTTTTGGATACCCAACAAGTTAAATCCACCATCTGTTGAGGGGGCAATAACGTTTTGCCCTGAAGAAAGTTTTGAGGCGGTATCGAGCAGGTGTTCAAAATTTAACTGCGGACAATCATTGCCTATGGTAATAATATTTTCAAAACCCTTATTAAAAAGATGTTGTACCGCGTTGGCAAATCGCTCTCCGAAGGTTGCTCCTTCTTGAACATTTTCTTTGAAGTGATAATAGGGAAGACCTGCTTTCTTTACCTCAGACAGGGTATGATTTGTAAGTGCCTTAAAAAGAGATTGACCACTTCGTATGTTCTTGCGCGATGCTTCTTTAGAAGCACTTTGGGCAAAGACCAAAACAGCGGTATTCATAAAGGTTTTTGGCACAAACAGGGTTTATGTAAACTTACAATAAATTGTTTATAACCCTTATGTTCGAAGATTTGGCATTTCCTTACAGGAATTTTTAGGTAAAGACGATAATTTTGGAAAATAATTTCAGCGCGTTATGAACGAACTTCAGGGCAAACAGATTGGATTGGTGCTTTCTGGTGGTGGTATACGTGGAATGGCACATATAGGATTGCTGAAAGCTATTCACGAACGAGGCCTCGAAGCACATG
>CAYNUM010000698.1:0-1550 GCA_964400025.1 uncultured Croceivirga sp. | reverse complement strand
TCTAGAACGGTATGATACGATTGAGGAAGCAAGACAGGCCAGAGATAGTCAGTTTAACGGTCGGTATACTGGTCCTTTATGGATTTTTAGAGTCAGGGGGCAATAAAGAATCTACTTCTTGATCTCTTTTTCTACAAGATGGGTAAGGTAGGCTACTGTGTTGACCAAATATTTTCTGTCGCGTGTCATTGTAGCCATAGCAACAGCTCCACTGAGCATCGTATACAATTGTTTGGCAAATTGTAAGGGTGGAACGGGAATTTTAATTTCCCCAGAATTAACCCCGTTCTCCAATACCAAAGCAATTTTACCTTCTAATTCACTTACCGTTTCACGGTTGGCAGCGGCGAGGGAGTTATTATTGTTCTGGGCATCAACACCAAAGTTTAGAATTGGGCAACCACCCATCGGCATTGTGAATACATCATACTGCCTATAAAAATTTAATAGCGCATGAATTTTATCCATAGCATTACCTTGCGTAGCCAGTAAATCATCGAATTTCTGTAGTAATTGGTTTCTATTGTATTCAAAAGCTGAAAGTGCAAGGGCTTCTTTGTTTTCAAAATTCCCGTAGATAGCTCCTTTGGTGAGTCCGGTAGCTTCTGTCAAATGACTCATACTGGTGCCTACGTATCCGTGTTTTGTGAAGATTGGAGCGACAGTTTCAATGATATATTTCGTAGTTCGTTCAGCTTTTGTAGACATAGGGCAAGGTTTTGAACGAAGATATAAAAATTATATACTGGATGGTATAACACAAAAAAGGGCGCTCATTGAGCGCCCTTTTCATTATGTCCGCAGCCTTTAAACTGCGAGTTCCCCTTGGTTTCTAAAAACTAGATTGTCGTCAAAAGAATCCAGTAAAATGATGCTTTCACTCTTGATATTGCCCTGCAACAACTCTTTGGAAAGTCTATTAAGTACTTCCTTTTGAATGATTCGTTTTATCGGTCTTGCCCCGTATTGTGGGTCATAACCTTTTTCTGAAAGATAGCTAACCGCTTCTTCTGTGGCATCCAAAGTGATATTTTGATCGGACAGCCTTTTCTTCAACTGATTCAATTGTAACACTACGATTTCTTTAATCTGTTCTTTTCCTAGAGGAGTAAACATGATAATATCGTCTATCCTATTTAGAAACTCAGGGCGAATGGTTTGTTTCAACAACCCCAAGACGCCAATCTTGGCAGCTTCCATAGTACTATCGATATCATTCAAGTTTTCAAATTGCTCTTGAATGATATGACTTCCCATATTACTGGTCATAATGATAATTGAGTTCTTAAAATCAGCAACCCGACCCTTATTATCAGTTAAGCGTCCTTCATCTAAGACTTGTAATAATATATTGAAAGTATCCGGATGCGCTTTTTCTATTTCGTCGAGTAATACAACAGAATAGGGCCGCCTTCTGACCGCCTCTGTCAACTGCCCGCCTTCGTCATAACCAACATATCCAGGAGGCGCCCCTACCAATCTACTAACGGAATGCCGTTCTTGATACTCGCTCATGTCAATACGGGTCATTGCATTTTCATCATCGAAGA
>CAYNUM010000697.1:0-1550 GCA_964400025.1 uncultured Croceivirga sp. | reverse complement strand
ACCGCGTTCGCTCAACGATAAATTGCATCAGGGGTTAAACGTTGGATTAAACGATCGATTGGCATTTATAAAGCATTTGTTTGATGGCAAAACCGAAGATTATACCCGCGTTCTGTCTCAAATCAGTTCGATGAATTCCTTTGACGAAGCCTCGACCTTTATCAAGGGGAAAGTCAAACCGGACTACAATTATTGGCTCAAAAAAGACGAATTCGCCGATCGCTTTATGGCCATCGTAGAGAAGAGCTTTAACTAGAACCAGGCACCTACCCCTATGAATATTTCTAAAGTCATTTATTGGCTTGCTACCCTGATTTTGTGCGGGGTGATGATGTATTCAGCCAGTATGTATTTTATGAATACCGAGATGGTGGAAGGCTTTTTCGAGCATGTTAATTATCCCACTTATCTGGTCATTCCTTTGGCCGTAGCTAAGGTACTTGGTGTGATTATGGTTTTGTGGCGCGGCAGTCGGTGGCTGACTGAATGGGCCTATGCCGGTTTTTTCTTCGATGTGGTCCTGGCATTTTTTGCCCATTATACAGCTGGAGACTCGGTGACTTTTACCCTCATCACCATGATTGCTCTGCTGGTTTCTTATTTTTTCGGAAAAGAAATTCGATCCTAAACTATGGGAAAACTCTACCTGGTACCCACACCGATCGGAAATTTAAAAGACATGACTTTTAGAGCCGTTGAAGTACTTCAACAGGTCGATCTTATTCTCGCAGAAGACACCCGTACCAGTGGGAAATTGCTCAAACATTTTGAAATTGACACGCCCATGCAGTCACATCACATGCACAATGAGCACAAGATCGTGGCTTCCTTAGTGGAACGTTTGAAGGGAGGAACTACCTTGGCGATGATCAGCGACGCGGGTACACCCGGCATCAGTGACCCGGGTTTTTTGTTGGTTCGAGAATGCGTGGCTCATGGCATTGAAGTAGAATCCCTTCCCGGGGCAACAGCCTTTGTGCCTGCCCTGGTCAATAGCGGAATTCCCTGTGACAAATTTGTTTTTGAAGGCTTCTTACCGATGAAGAAAGGTCGACAAACCCGCCTGGAATTATTGGCTCAGGAAACCCGTACCATGGTCTTTTATGAATCGCCTCATAAGCTTCTTAGAACTCTGCAAAGCTTGAAGACCTATATGGGGCCGGATCGTGCCATGTCTGCCTCTAGAGAATTGACCAAACTCCACGAAGAAACGATTCGAGGCAGCGTGGATCAGCTTATTGAACACTTTACCCGCAATGCCCCCAAGGGAGAGTTCGTTTTGGTGGTGGAAGGACGCAAGTAATGAAACAACTACTCGCTGAAATACGTCAATGTCAAATCTGCCAGGAGCACCTACCGCTTGGGCCCAGACCCGTCGTGGAAGCCCATCCCGAGTCTCGCATTGCCATTATAGGCCAGGCTCCCGGCACTAAGGTGCATGCCAGTGGTATCCCTTGGGATGATGCCAGCGGAAAACAGCTGCGCAAATGGATGAATGTCTCCGAGGAACAATTCTATGATACCCAAAACATTGCGATCGTTCCTATGGG
>CAYNUM010000696.1:0-1551 GCA_964400025.1 uncultured Croceivirga sp. | reverse complement strand
GTTCACTACCCACTTTGATTTACAACTATTACAATTTAGACCCTGATTGGAATAGAGACCTCAAGGCCAACCGAATTCTGCTCTTGGAACCGTCACATTTTGAAAAATACCCTATCTCAGAAAATTCAATACAATTCATGTTGGGACTTTCCAAGAACATTGAGGGCATTCAAGTCTTTGTTGGTGAATTTGATGAGTTGTTTCAGCAATATGAACTAAACCAGGTGTATTACAAAGAACATCCTACAAATTCTCATTACAAGGGTTTACAAGAAGATCGGGATTGGATGTTTTTAGTAACCGGATATTACCCTTCCTTTTTTGCTTTTTGGAAGAAGTGTAAGAAGGAGCTAAAATACTCCTAGGCCAAATGAAAAAATCCCAACTTCCGACCAAGATTTGTCCGGTATGTGGTTTACCCTTTACCTGGCGGAAGAAATGGGAAAGAAATTGGGATAATGTCAAGTATTGCAGCGAACGCTGCAGAAGAAACAAAAACACATGAAAGCTGTCAATCTCATTTTTCCGCATCAACTTTTCGAGAAATGTGAACTTTTGAAGAACGATTACCCCGTTTATCTCATAGAAGAGTGGCTGTTTTTTCGTCAATATTCATTTCACAAACAAAAACTAGCCTTTCATAGGGCAAGCATGAAATGCTACCTAGACTATCTAAAAGGACAAGGAAAAAAAGTCACCTACATCGATGCGACCACTGAATTATGTGACGTACGGGCTCTAATTTCGCACTTGTCCGAGCAAGGCATAACGGAAGTTCAACTCACCGACCCAACTGATGATTGGCTTTCAAAACGTTTGACTCAAGCCTGCAACAGTTCAAGCACTAAATTATCGCGGTATGATTCCCCCATGTTTCTAAATACCCTTGAGGACTTAGGAAGTCATTTTAAAAAGGGTAGAAAAAGATATCATCAAACCAAATTTTACAAGGAGCAACGACAACAGCGAAATCTATTGTTGGAATCAAATGGCAAACCTGTAGGTGGTAAATGGACCTATGACACCGATAATCGTAAAAAATATCCCGTAAAGAAAACCCCACCAAGTATTCATTATCCCCAAAAAACACCATATCATATTGAGGCTGAAGAATACGTCAACGCAAATTTTTCGGAAAACTTGGGTGAACTTGATGAGAATGCCTACTATCCAATCAATTTTGACACCACTCAGGCATGGCTTAAACAATTCTTTGAATATCGTTTTGCAGAATTCGGGCCATATGAAGATGCTATTGTCAAAGAAGAGTCCATCTTAAACCACAGTGTTTTAACGCCAATGCTCAACTCCGGGCTTTTAACGCCAAATAAAACTATCGACGATGCCATTTCATTCGCCGAAGAAAACGGAATTCCATTGAATTCATTGGAGGGTTTTATTAGACAAATTATCGGTTGGCGGGAATTTATCCGCGGCATCTATCATTTTCATGGTACTGAAGAACGTACTAGAAATTTTTGGGGTTTTTCAAGAAAGATTCCTTCTTCATTTTATGACGGCACCACAGGTATTTTGCCTGTTGACCTGACT
>CAYNUM010000695.1:0-1551 GCA_964400025.1 uncultured Croceivirga sp. | reverse complement strand
ATTTGGATAGGGTAGACGGAATCCCTCAATTTGATTTGGTTATTTTAGGTATGGGTGATGACGGTCATACCGCTTCGATATTTCCGCATGAGATTGAACTATGGAATGCTGAAGATCATTGTGTTGTGGCCACCCATCCCGACTCAGGTCAAAAACGTGTTTCAATAAATGGTACCGTCATCAATGAGGCCAAAGAGGTGGCCTTTTTGGTCACTGGCAGTGGAAAGGCTGAAAAAATTGATGAAATTCACCATAAGAAATCGGGTTTCGAAAAATATCCGGCTTCTCTTGTCAATCCTAAATCCGGTAAGTTGATTTGGTTTTTGGATGAAGCTGCTGCCATTAACCTGTAAACCCCTTCAAATTTGAAGGGGTCTTTTCATCAATCAAAACTAGACCCTATTCGGGTCAATTCTAAAACCTCACACCTTTCGCTGCTTATTTAAAAATCGTGCTAATAGAAAGATGGATATTAGGTTAGGCAACAAAAACATCAAGAAAGATTGAACTACCTCGGTGGAGTCTGAGATTACCCCGGTTTTCAAGCCCGCTACCAAGTCAAGAATATCCATAGCCAGTCGAGCGGCTAGAGCAATGAGAATGGTTCGATATGTTCGAAATACCCAGATTCCAAGTAGCATCACTACCGCTAGGGCTAAATAGCGTCCAGCTGAGTTCAACATTATGAAATCGCTTGCCCCACCGGTTTCAATACCAAATGCTTTCATCATTCCATTACCATCTACAAGATTGTAGAGACTAAATCCTATCGTCCATAGAGTTAAATAAGCGGGTAGTATAAACCACCATAGGGGGAGCTTTATACTATAATCGACCTTTGTTTGCATGATTAGTTTACTTTTTCCAAAGGAATTTGGAGTTGGTGTGGCCTGTTTTCGACCTTATCAAAAGGGGTTCCATCTACATGTTTTGCACCCATGAACAAAAGACCATTCTTAAAATAGATGAGGTCATAGTCAGACACGATTTGCCCTTCAACAATATGAAACATTGGAAATGCTTTGCCAAGAATGTCTTTTTTTACATTAGCTTCAAAGGGTGACATCCCCTCCGGTAATCCACCATTGAGCATCTGGGCCGTTTGTTCATGAAGTGGGGTTACTGCAAATCCTTTGTTCAATACATAATCTATTTTCCAAGCTCCTTCCGCTATGGGGTGTTCTTCTCCCCAGACCAAATCCCCTTTAAATTGAAACTCCATCAAGGGCATTTGGCCATAGTTGTCACCAAAAAGAGTAATCGTTCCGATAAAGGTATCGTCTTCCAAATAATTAAAATGTCGTCTTAAATAAGTGGGTTGAATGGTACCACTTCCTGTTCTGTCTTCAGTTGGGCGAAGTTCAACCGAGATACTTTTCCATTCCCCAAGGGCATACGCCTTGACTTCACTCAATGTTCTGGGTTCTTGAACCATCCATTTTGCTTTTTCTCTAACTGATTTCATCTCTTGTGATTTTAAGGTTTGATGGCCAATCGCAGTAATTACAACAACGAGGGCCAATACTGTCTTTTTCATTATTTCTTATTTAT
>CAYNUM010000694.1:0-1553 GCA_964400025.1 uncultured Croceivirga sp. | reverse complement strand
CTAACCGAATATTTTTCTGGAAGCACGGCCTTGAATTCACTCAAAGGCACAAAAACGGCAGTTTGGATCTCAGCACGGCCCTTTGCCAAGTCAACATCAACTTGTTCAACCCCCTCAACCTTTGAAAGTTTTTCTTTAACCGAGGCAGCACAACCGCCACAGGTCATACCCGATATCGTTAAGGCTTGTTTCATTAGTTATGATTCTTATGATCTGAACTATCAATATCGCGATATCTACAACATGGATGAACCTGGTCATAGGCCTCTTGCGTTGCCTTAAGTTCTTTGGTATCATGACCAGCCGTCACCAAGGCGGTTTTAATTACCATAGAATTTGTTTTTCGTTCGTCAACAATCAAAGCCAGTTGATGGGTGGGAATATCCCATTCTGCAAATTTCACCCCAGGAACATCCAATGCCGCTTTCTCAATGCGCATTTTGCACATCTGACATACACCATCTACCTCAAAGGACATCTTTTTATTTTTTTCTTGCCCAAGGCCAACCATAGTGGTTAAAAGCCCTATGGCAATCAATAGTATTCTTTTCATGTTTTTGTTTTAATTATTAAATTAAGATTTTAGTCGAAAGCCTACATAGATCATCCTCCCTAAAATAGGAGCAAACACTACAGTGGTGTCAAAATTCGGTCCAAAAGGGTCATTCGCACCTCTTACAGGATTGCCCTGCACCACTTTGGTTAAATTTTCACCTCCGACATACACTTCTGTCTTTTTCGAAAATACCCGTGTTACTTGGGCATTCATCAAACTGTAACCATCTGCAAATTCAAGCTCTTGAAGACCTGTTGACCCAGGTAGTCGTTGTTCTCCAATTGTATTTAGGGTATAATCAAAGCGCCATTGGCTTCCATTTTGATTAACGTCGGTTTCATACCCTAGGTTGGTGAAAAATCGATTTCTAGCCACCAAAGGCTTTTGTAAAAGTCCAGTTTGATATTGGGTCTTCACATCATAAAACTTATAGGCCATGCGCAAATCAAGCCTTGGCAAAACCTCATAGTTCAGTTCTATTTGCAAGCTATTTGCAAAGCTATCCCCATCTAAATTTGAAAATGTGATTTCTTGTGGGTTCTCCCAATCAACAACCACTTGGTTTTCAAATTCGGTGCGATAAAAATCAATCGAAAAGTTTGCCGATCGCTCAAACAGGGTAAACCCTTGTAAAAAACTTATTCCAAAATTGGTAGCTTTCTCAGGTTCAAAACCATAGACAAGCCCTCCATTTCCTTCAAGTTGAATCGCTCTCGAAGAACCAAAAAATTGTTGGTTCTCAGCAAATAGGTTGGCGGCCCTTCGGCCAATACCAAACGAACCTCTGAGACTACCTAGATTCCAAGGCGTATATCGAATATGAAATCTAGGGGTAAAAAAGTTACCCAATCGGTTGTGAGTATCAAAGCGCAGCCCGGCAGTCAGACTCACCTTTTCTAAATCATCGTAATTGTATTCAAAAAAAGCACCAGCAGAACTATCCTCACGTTCAAGATTGATGTTATTGACCTGTTCTATATAACCATCATAAGCTATG
>CAYNUM010000693.1:0-1558 GCA_964400025.1 uncultured Croceivirga sp. | reverse complement strand
CAAAGGTACCATTGACCATCAACCCTATGATGCCCGATAAAGAGTTCACCAAAATAAAGAAACTGGCCAAGGCCGCTATTTTAATCGGGGCATCCCACTTCAGATAGTTCAAAACTGGAGCCAGAAAAATTCCACCACCTATGCCGACTAAGCCCGATAAGAGTCCTACACCACCTCCCACAAAATAAGAAAACCATTTAGGGTATTTATGGGTAGTAAAATTGAATTGCAAACTTAAAGTTTGAATGGCTAATGAAATGGCGGCCAATATCAGTGAAACCCCAAGTAAAATAAAGAACACTTCCTCCTTAAGTCGAAACATCGCCCCTAAAAAGGCCAATGGAATACTGGCCAATATGAAAGGTAAAAATGACTTCAGGTTGAAATGACCTTTCTTAATATAGAGCAAAGTGCTACCTGCGACTACCAAAAGGTTGCAGACGAGTGCGGTACTGCGAATGACAAAAAAAGAACTTAACATTAAGGCGAGTAAGGCCAAATAGCTCGAACCGCCACCAAAACCCACTGAAGAATAGAGTAACGCAACCAAAAAAAAGGAGAGCGCCAAAAAAGACAGTTCGCCCCATTCTAATGACATAATGCCCTTATTTGGTTCATTCCGCCCTCAACACTGATGAAAGTACCTTTTGGGAGCTTACCCAATAGCATTTCAACCGCCATTGCACTGCGTTTGCCCGATTGGCAAATCAAGTAAACGGGGGATTGCCCATTGAACGCGTTCAAATAATTATCAAGCTCATCAAGTGGTAGGTTTTGCGCTTCTTCTAAATGGTCATTCGCAAATTCTTCTTTAGAACGCACATCAATCAATCGAATGTTGGACAATTCCAAAAAGTCTTGGGCAGTAATGCCCATGCTTGTAACGCAACCAGGAGTATCATATGAACTTTGTAGTGCTCTAATTTTTTGATTTTCAGGATTTGCCTTGAATTGTACCAATCGGTTTTCATGTGTAAGCCCATTGAAAAGCAACAATTTACCTGATAACACCTCACCTACTCCGGTCAATACTTTTATGACCTCTAAAGCTTGAAGGCTGCCGATAATGCCCGGTAAAACTCCTAACACGCCATTTTCATCACAATTTGGTATTTCGGCAATGCTCGGTTGGTTTGGAAAAAGACAACGATAAGTAGGTCCGCCCTTATGGTTAAATACGCTTACCTGTCCTTCAAAATCATGCAGAGCCCCATAAATCAGTGGCTTATTTAAAATTACACAAGCATCATTGATAAGA
Organism: uncultured Croceivirga sp.; assembly: GCA_964400025.1. Classification (GTDB taxonomy): domain Bacteria; phylum Bacteroidota; class Bacteroidia; order Flavobacteriales; family Flavobacteriaceae; genus Croceivirga. The sequence continues at coordinate 300 of CAYNUM010000693.1, read as the reverse complement.
TATCGCGTAGCAAAATTATCTGAGGCATCGACTACCAAATCGTATTCGGAAATGATTCGTAGGGCATTCTCCTTACGCAAAAACGCAGGAATACTATGAATTACGGTTTCGGGGTTCTGCTGTTGTAGTTTTTTTGAGGCCACTTCCACTTTCGATTGCCCAATTTCGTCAGCTGGATATAGTACTTGCCGATGTAAATTATGCACGGCAATGGTATCATTGTCCATTAATCCCAAAGTGCCTACTCCCATCGCATTCAGGTATTGCGCTACTGGTATACCAAGTCCACCTATACCTACA
>CAYNUM010000692.1:0-1565 GCA_964400025.1 uncultured Croceivirga sp. | reverse complement strand
AGGAGCCACAGCAATGGCTCTTAAAACCGGAACAATTCTTCTTCATTAACCACCGCGAAACATTAATTGCCTTGCCTGAATATTGGCATGATACCTTGCTGGACCTCAACCAATCGCTCAACATTGTTACCGAGGGATTGAAGATGGGTGAGCAAAAGAAAAAGAACATCGTACCTGATCCGGCCCTGGCACTTTCTACTCAATTAAATGGGGAGGCATTCAATTGCATCAACCTGGAGAAGACCGAGGCCTTGCGCTACCTCAAAAAAGAAAACCTGAACTTCGAAGCTTTCGAGGCAGGGTTAAGCCTGATCCAATACCAGGGTCACGGACTCGGTTGGGGCAAACGCATCCAAAACCGCTTTAATAATTATTACCCCACCCACTGGCGGATCAGAATGGAGATTGACTGAGCCAAACAGGCAATGATCTGACTGTTTTCATCGTATAATTTATTATAATTATACATAGCCAGATCTGATCATGATGAAACTCAAAAACTTGTACCTCTTTCTTATACTCTTAGCTGTACTGTCTTCATGCGAGGAGGAAATCACAGAACCGACAATTGAAACAGATAGCTCAGTTAAAATTAACTCGCCAAGGGGTAGCTGGAACCCAAATTTACCTGAAGCACTTTATTTCGACAGCAACGACATAGTGTTTTTCCAGGGGGATAATGTCACTGGCTGGCAAAATAAGCTCAGCCCATATCCACAACACGTAAACGTACCTTATTCTTCAATCTTCATGGTTAATGAATGCCTTCCAAATATAGGTGGATGGAAGTTGCTGCTATTGAAAGATGGTCAACCAGTGAGGTGGTTGTGTAGTGAAGAAGTCTCTTGGAATAAAGACAACCCCTATAGTTATCTTCTATTCGATTGGGAAATTCCCTTAGACCAGCCCTCAGGTGCGAATTATCAGCTTGAGCTTTGGTTTATCGATATGTACTATCAAATCGCTGAAATTTTCGGCTCAAGGTCCAGAGAGTTTAATATTGGCATCACTTGTCATATCGAGCCAATTTCGCCCACATCTATTGATACCTCAGCCAAACAAAATGAATACCTCAGGTTTACAATCAATACATACAGCAATAATCCAAATCGTATTCTCACTGCCAGAACCGTAAGGAATGGTGTTGTAATTGATCAGGATACTTATGACCTATCCCTTTTCGGAAACTCAGCCCAATTGGGTCTTTCACGATCATTTTTCCTGAACACATCAAGTTACCCGGTAGGAAGTGATTACACATTGATTTTGGAACTAGACTGCGGTAATAACGATGTTACCACCTATCAAAGCACTTTCTCAGTCGAGCCAGGTGACAATGGTGGAGTAATCGACCCCTTTCTTGACCCGGGATTTTGATTTTCTAACAATACATTAATAGTCTGGTTCATTTTTTGATAACACGAAACTGAAATCATTTTTTTCTGTTTCTTTCGTTAGGAAATGGGTTATCGTTGTAATCGAGCCAATTGAACCGTAGACACACTTTCACTGTCCTGTTTTTTCTTTGTGCAAGCCTTGCTTTTGCACAAGAACCGACTGACTGT
>CAYNUM010000691.1:0-1575 GCA_964400025.1 uncultured Croceivirga sp. | reverse complement strand
GCTGGCACCCAGCACACCCCAGTTTTTTTGTAAAAAGCGATGTATATAAAAAATATGGTTATTTCGATGAAGAATTAAGCTTGGCCGCTGATTTTGAAATCATGTTAAGATTTATAGAAAGACATGGTTTAAAAACACATTACATTGCCGAACCCTTGGTAAGAATGAGACTTGGGGGTGCTACCAGCAAAAACCTAAAAAATGTCATTAAGGGAAATAAGGAGTGTATTAGAGCATTTGAAAAGAATGACATGAGTGCACCTCTTTTATATTCAATCAGGAGATTGGCCCCAAAATTGAAACAATTTGTGCGATAATATCAAAAAACACGCTTATCTAATCATGGCGCATAATGAACCTATGGTTCTTTTATGGCTTTTGAAGTGTTTGGATGATGAAAGAAATGATATCTTTCTTCATTTAGATATAAACTTTCAGAACACCATTGATCATGATTTAATTAAAAAAAATGTTAACTCTAGTTCAATATTCTTTTTAAAAAGTCATGAAGTCAATTGGGGAGGGTACAGCCAAGTAAAGGTGACTTTTGAACTTTTGAAGATGTCAAGTAGAACAAATGAGTATTCTTACTATCATTTTATTTCTGGTGTAGACCTACCCCTTAAAAGTCAAAATCAATTGCATTCTTTTTTTTCCGAGCAATACGACCAAGAATTTATTTCTTTCGGCAAGATTAGGAATTGGAAGATTTCAAGAAGATATAGACATTATTACTCTGAAAGCCTAGTAAATTTCTTCGGTAGAAAAACTTTGCGTTATTTCAATTACGTCATAGGTTTCGCACAGAAAGTACTTAGAGTTGAAAAAAAGTTTCCAAAAGATTTTGAATTTCACATGGGTGGAAATTGGTTTAGCATAACCAATCATGCAGTAAAAATTCTTTTAGCGAAAGAAAAATTAATAGAAAAATACTTTAAACATGGCTTTTTAATTGATGAGGTTGCCTTCAATTCAATTTTAATGAACTCTGAAAGAAAAGGTAAGGTTTCAACAATGCAAAATTTAAGATATGTTGATTGGAACAGAGGAAATCCATATGTCTGGAGCATAGATGATTACAAAGAACTAACAACATCCAATGTTTTCTTTGCAAGAAAATTCTCTTATGAAAGAGACAAAAATGTTGTTGAAAAAATAGGTACAGAAATCCACGGAATAAAAGAATTCCCCCAACCACTATGATTTATGATTATACTCGGTTTAAATACGCATCATGCAGATTCATCTGCAGCAATTTTTGTGAACGGTAAACTTTTAGCTGCAACAGAAGAAGAGAGGTTCACCCGAATAAAGCATTGGGCCGGTTTTCCACAACAGGCCATTAGTTTTTGTTTGAAGGAAGCTAATGTAACCCTCGAGGAAGTTGACAACATTACCATTGGTCGTGATGCCAAGGCAAAGGTCAATCGTAAAGTGCTGTTTGCATTAAAGAATTTGAAAACAGGAACTTCCCTCATTCAGAACAGATGGGAAAACAGAAAGAATATTACCTCGATTCCCGAGCATTTTGCTAAAGCTTTCAACTGGACCAAACAATTATTTTAAAAGACCTTG
>CAYNUM010000690.1:0-1575 GCA_964400025.1 uncultured Croceivirga sp. | reverse complement strand
CAAACTGTTCTCGACCTTTATGTTAAGTCTATTGGCAGAGATTTATGGAACATTTCCAGAGCAGGGTGATAGTGATCGCCCTGAGCTTATTTTATTTATAGACGAGGCCCACTTAATTTTTGACAATGCCTCAAAGGCATTACTCGACCAAATTGAGAGCATTGTAAAATTGATTCGTTCGAAAGGTATTGGCCTCTATTTCGTTACCCAGAACCCAACTGATATTCCTGATGACGTACTGGCACAGTTAGGATTAAAAGTACAGCACGCCCTTAGGGCTTTTACGGCCAAAGACCGTAAGGCCATTAAATTGACCGCACAAAACTATCCAGACTCTGAGTATTACAAGACCGAAGAAATACTGACCTCTTTGGGTATTGGCGAGGCCTTGGTTTCCGCTCTGGACGAAAAAGGTCGACCTACCCCACTTGCCGCAACTATGTTGAGAGCACCGATGAGCCGAATGGATGTGCTGACCGCTAGCGAATTGAAGGAAACCATTGCAAATTCAAATTTGGTCAAGAAATATAACGAGACGATTGACCGTGAAAGTGCCTATGAAATTTTGAATGAAAAAATTGAAAAGGCCGAAAGTGAAGCCGCGCGCGAAAAAGCAGCAGAAGCCAAAAGAAAAACAAGTTCAAGAAGTCGTTCAAGCTCGCGGCGCAGTACTCGAATGAACCCAGTTGTAAAGGTATTGACCAGTGCCACCTTCATTCGTGGCGTATTAGGAGTGTTAAAAAAAGTAATTCGATAAACTTAGATGTGCGATTGATGATGAGATATTTTTTAGTCCTAGTAATTTCTATTCTCACCCTTTTTTCTTCATGTAAGGAAAAAGATACCACGTTTCTAATTTCAGATGAAAAGGTGGGAAAGCTTGACAAAATCAGTCTAATACGCGATCTGGAATTGATTTTCGAATCCGATTCGCTGGTCAAGGATACCCTGCGTAGTCAAATAGGTAATAGAGCCAAAAAAGTAAAGATCTTTGAAAAGGGTGGCAAGCATTTGCTTACCCTGACACCAACTACCGATAGTATTCCAAAAATCGAGAACATCGCTATTGAAGATCCTCGATTTATGACCGAGGCCGGGATTGGTTTAAAAAGTACGTTTAAGGATATTCTGGACCACTATGAAATCAAAAAATTGGCGACTACCCTAAATAGTGTTGTAGTTTTTCCCAAGGGAAGCAATCTCTATTTTACCATTGATAAATCAGAATTACCTGCTGATTTAAGATATACCACCAAGAATATTGATGCCGTTCAAATTCCTGATGGGGCCAAAATAAAGTACTTAATGATAGGCTGGGAGCATTGATTGTTAATTTGTTGCTAAGTTAGCCCCAGTATATTTTGGTTTTCCATAACTTTTGGGAAAACCCACCAAATATGAACAAGTCATTGGCCTTCTTACTTGGCCTTATCCCCTGCCTATTACTTTCACAATACGATTACGAACCCTCAGTGGAACACCCTTTTGGTCTACCCAACCCTGAAGCACCAAAAGAATTATTGGATTTTGCACCCATGATTGGTGAATGCCAATGTAAATCACAGACAAGAAACC
>CAYNUM010000689.1:0-1578 GCA_964400025.1 uncultured Croceivirga sp. | reverse complement strand
AACAAACCGAAACAGCAGAAAACCTACGTACAGTAACGGATAAGTCGCCCAGCGCAGAAGAAGTAAAAAACCTGCTCTTTGCCAATAAGTGTGCAAAGCACTTGAAGTCAAATACCATTGCCTTGGTTAAAGACCACCAAATGATCGGTATGGGCTGCGGACAGACTTCCAGAGTAGATGCGCTGAAACAAGCCATCATTAAAGCCGGACAATTTGGTTTTGATTTGAACGGTGCAGTTATGGCATCTGATGCTTTTTTCCCTTTTCCTGATTGTGTGGAGATTGCACATCAGGCTGGGATTACTGCTGTAATTCAGCCGGGTGGCTCCATTAAAGATCAGGATAGTATTGACTACTGCAATGCCAATAACCTTGCAATGGTCATGACTGGTACACGTCACTTTAAACACTAGTCGATTTCTATTTTAAGGGTTTAATGGCTAAAGGAACGCGAAGAAATTCGTTCATTGTAATACTTGCAATAAATTTCTTATACTCGCCAACTTTTCAATCAAACTCTTGAATTACTGAGACCACCCAACCAAAGATATAGTTTCAAACGTCTTAACTGTCGTATGACCACCCACCAAATGACACAAGAACAGAATCTTATCATTGACGTTGGTAATACCCGCACTAAAGTGGCGTTGTTCCAAAACGACCAACTCACCAAACGTATGGTATGGTCAAATGATTGGAATGTTGAATCTATATTAGCCCTACACCAAAAAAAAGCCTTTAGCCACATTGCTGTAAGTAGCGTGGGGCATATGCCTGACAACTTGAGCGAAGCTCTAAAAGCACGTTTTTTTCTTCTGGAGCTGGATGCCAAGACCCCTTTACCTATTGTCAACCAGTATCGAACAAAAAATACATTGGGTAAAGATCGATTGGCAGGAATAGTAGGGCTAGCGCATCGATTTCCTGGTAAAAATGCTTTATTAATTGATGCCGGAACCTGTATTACTTACGACTTTATTGACAAAGAGCGCAATTATTGGGGAGGTAATATTAGCCCAGGAGTTGAAATGAGATTAGATGCCATGCATCATTTTACCGCACGACTTCCACAACTTAAACGCCCTGCAAAACTACCGGACCTGGTTGGAAAAACAACGAAACAAGCCATGCAAAGCGGAGCTTTGTTAGGAGCAATAAATGAAATGGAGGGCTTTATAGGTGCGTATCGCAGACAATACGGGCGTATTAAGGTTCTATTAACAGGTGGAAGTGCTATTTTCTTTGCAAAGTACCTGAAAACAAAGATATTTGTCGATCAAAATATCGTCCTGAGCGGACTGAATCAAATTTTAATACATAATGCAGCAAAACCGGCGTAAATCAACGCTTTTCATATTGGCCTTTCTGTTGACTGTTATTAGCAGTTGGGCACAACCAAAACTTAACTCTCCCTATTCCCGAATTGGTCTGGGTGACCCGTTCCAACAATACCTGTCTAATACAGCGGGCTCTGCTGGAATGTCAGCAGCGCATATGGAACGGTTACAACTCAATATATTGAACCCTGCTGCTTCCAGTTTTATGCACCAAGCAGCTCTGCAAGTCGATGTTTTTGCC
>CAYNUM010000688.1:0-1587 GCA_964400025.1 uncultured Croceivirga sp. | reverse complement strand
ACCTCCATTGTAGAAGTTTCGATAATTGAACCCATTAAAATCCTTATTGAAACTGAGTTGGTTTACAAATTCAATTCCGGTCTCGTCAGATGTGACAAGCTCCATTTTTTCATTTGTTTTTTTAGGCATGCAATTCATTAGAATCAATGCAATACAGCCCAAAAGAACTTTTACGAATCTAGAAGTCATGCAAAACGATTATATCGACTTTAATTACTCGCCATTTGATCGCTTTTTACGAATTGTTCGTCATTTAGCGTTTTCATAAAAGCAACCAAGGCCTTGGATTCCTTATCCGTTAAATGCAAAGAATCAGGCGGTAAGGTCTGATAGGGAACATCCAAACCCATACCTTGACCACCCCCTACATTGTAAAAATTCACGACCTCTTCCAAGGTTTTATATACTCCATTGTGCATATAAGGTGAAGTCAACTCGATGTTTCTTACAGTCGATGTCTTAAAGAAATTTCTTTTTTCCTCTACTCTATATGGATAATATTGACCCGGATCTTCATCTAATATGGGATGTTCAAAGCTCGCATTTTGGGGTACCCCAAGATTCTCAAATTCTGTTTCCATGTATTTTGGTGGAACGGTTCCATTAAAGGCCGGCGGAAAGTGACAAGTTGCACAGGCTGCTTTGCCCATAAAAAGGTTGAAGCCTAAAATCTCTTCTTCGGTCAAGGAGTCTTCGTGACCCTGCATGTTTTTATCGAATTTTGAATCAAAAGGGGCCAAACTTCTGATATATGTGGCAATGGCATGTCGGGCATTTCTATTAGACATTTGACCGTTGTAAAGCGAATCAAACTGCTGAACATATATGGAGTTCTGTTTTATGCGTTGCTCCAAAGTGTTCAAATCCATATGAAATTCATTCTTATCATTGACGACATTTACGATTTGATCTTCTAACCCTGTTGCACGACCATCATAGAACATCGTCTTTTGATAAACAGCATAGGTCAAGGTCGGTGTATTACGTTGTAGCTCTACATTAGCTTCTCCTCTGGCCTTAGTAAGGCCATCAGTAAATGCTTTTTCTTTGTGGTGACAGGTTGCACAACTTATCGTGCCTGTGCTAGAAAGGGATTCATCGTTGAACAATTGTCGACCCAAGGCAATACGTTCTTCAGAAATTTCAGGTGAATGCGGCACTGAGAATTTCTTGATGTTAAAAAAATCCTTTTCGAAAAGATTAGTTGCGGTTGGATTTAAAGGACGAGAAGTATTCAACTTTATCCCCCAATCTTCAGCTGTTTGATTAACTAAACCAAGTTGTTTGTTCGTATGTTCTTTGATAAAACCATAACGATCGAAAGAATCGAAATCTCCAGCTTTCAATACGGCAATGGTCTGGTCAATTTCCTCTAGCCAAGAACTATACAATTCTTTTGATTTAAACGCAGGAGCATAAACATTTAAAATATCTTGAATTGTTTGATAGTTATAAATGGCTTCGTTCAACGAATTTGAAAGCATTGGTGAATCAAAGCCCGTAATGCCTTTGGTTGCCACGTTCACAATTGCATCTCTGAGCATTTTAAGATGGTGGCGATCGTGCTGTCTAATTAAATTATGGTTT
>CAYNUM010000687.1:0-1588 GCA_964400025.1 uncultured Croceivirga sp. | reverse complement strand
CCCTACTTCTGCAATTAAGTTTCCCATGCCGTATTCATTATAGTCTTCATTGGTCAGCTTTAGAATGGCCTTTCCAAGTTTTTCTGATAACCATATAGTGGCATTTTTTATAAGGTTGTCATTCCAATCGCAATCTGTCACCAACCAAGGAGTTTTAATCTGAGTAAGGAAAGAAGAGGAAGCACCATCCAATACAAAATCACAAGTATTATGATTTTGAAGAAATGTTGCGGGCACAGACTCTTTTATTTCTCCTTCGACGGCCTGCTTTATAATTTCGGCTTTCCCTTCCCCCCATGCCATTAAAATAATTCTTTTGGCGGCCATTATGGTGCCTACACCCATTGTGATGGCCCTTCTGGGCACGTTTTCCTCACCAAAAAAATCACTTGCGGCATCAAGTCTCGTTACTCTGTCCAAACGTACCAAACGGGTTTTGCTGTTCATCGATGACCCTGGTTCGTTAAACCCTATGTGCCCAGTACGCCCAATACCCAATATTTGGATATCGATGCCACCGACGTTTTTGATTTTTTCTTCATAGTCCAGGCAATACTGGCGAACATCTTCATCTTTAAGGTCACCACTGGGAATATGAATATTCTGGGGGTGTATGTCAAGATGGTAGAATAAATGTTCATTCATGAACCGCACATAACTGTGAATGGAATGAGGCTCCATGGGATAATACTCATCCAAGTTAAAGGTCACAACGTTTTTAAAGCTTAACCTTCCTTCCTTGTAGAAATTTACCAAATACTCGTAAACTTTTATAGGAGTTGAACCGGTAGCAAGTCCTAAGATTGCTTTTTTTCCTTCTTTTTGTTTTTGGTTGATTAGACTGGCAATTTCGTTTGCAACAAATAAGGAGGCGGTATTGGAATCATCATGTAGGATGGTATTTACTCTTTCAAACCTTCTTTTCTCTGAATAAACTTTTGTCATGCAAACTATCTAGTGTTCTTGCAAAAAATTGAATAATCTGTCTCAAATGTAGGCAAAAAACAGCATTAAAAACGATATAATGCAATTTTTTTCAACAAAAAAACCTATTATAATAAGTATTTGCAGTATTTTGCCGTTATTAAATGATACTTTTAAGATTTATTTAACTTTGCTCCCCTAATGCTAAAAGAAGAAAGGCATCAATTTATTCTAAATGAAGTAAGAATTCACAATAGAGTGTTACTTACTGATATTGCAGATTTATTGAGTGTTTCTGTCGATACCATTAGAAGGGATATTAAAGAATTAGATAATTCTGAACTGCTAAAGAAGGTTCACGGCGGCGCAATCTCTTTAGGATTTAACAATTACAATCCCACTGGGAAGAAGATTTATTCCCTTGAAAAAAAGGCTAGGATTTCTGAAAAGGCTTTAAGCTTGATAAAGGAGGGGCAAGTCATCCTCTTGAGCGGTGGTACGACGAACTTAGAGCTGGCAAGAAGGCTTCCTGCCAAATTAAAGTTGACCTGCTTTACACCAAGTTTACCTATAGCCGTCCAATTGCTGACAAAATCAAATATTGAGGTAATTTTTATCGGAGGCAGACTTTCAAAAGATTCGCAAATTACTATTGGTGGAAGTG
>CAYNUM010000686.1:0-1590 GCA_964400025.1 uncultured Croceivirga sp. | reverse complement strand
TCATTACAAACTCTTCAAGTGTTTTCATTCCAATTGTACTATCTATTTTAACACCGAAAAACCCAGGAAAAAATTTTTGATAATTTAATTTTTTTGCGGTAACTGTGACCTCTTTAAGTTCTTGTATATTAGTAGGGAGAATAGTGATTTCTGCAAATTTTTCGGGGACTTCATCGAATTTGTGAATATTCTCAGTTTTAAAACGATGCCGAAAATTTTTTACAGATGGTATAATGTTGTAGCTTAAATTAGCCTTGTGAGGTTTTCCATTTTTTCCGATTACGGAAAGATATAGATTACTACCTTTTGATAGAATCAATTCATTAAAAACGAATTTCCTATTTTCTATAACAGCGCTTCGTATCACCTCATTTTCTTCAGAGTACATTAAGATATGGGTTGGTTCGACCCTCGGATTAAGTACCTCTACAAAGCCTTCAATGGAGCCCGTATAATAAGATGATTTTGGTATTACAAGGTTTTCATTTAATATATTCTTCCAATTATATTTAGGCTTTGCAAATAAGGTGATTTTATCAAACTCGCTAAGCTTGAACAACCCTTTTAAGTCTTTGGTCCACAGTTCAGACCATTCGGGCCCAGAAAAATAGCTCTCAAAATGTAGTGCAAAAAGAGCTTTTTTGCTAAGCCTCTGGGCTATGGACTCTCCTGGAAGTACCGAAATACTGAGCTTCTTGTCTTTTATTCCTGAGGGATGGTTTGGGTTTAGCGAGAATTGTATGGAATCATTGCTTTGAGTAATATTATTAATGTCAAATAATTTGGTTTCTAACATAAAGGGTTGATAAAAGATTCGTTCCATAACAACCCTATTATTACCATCAATGATGGAAAAGGTATTCATTCCCATCGAAATATCACTATAGTCTAATATTATTTGAGTTTGGTTAGACTCTTTGTCCTCTTTTAGAGGGAAACCAATGATATTTCCATCCTTATGAACAAATAAGTCGAGATGAGTCTTCTTTCTTTCGTATTCTGTTCTCTTGTCATTTATGTTTACAATTATTTCCCTTCTATATGGGTTTCTTGATACAGAAAGTGCTACCCCATTTTTTTTAACGGATGGCAACGCTTTCAAAAACTTCTGTTCCTGGAAAAATATTTGTAGAATGTATTTAGTGTGATTCTTCGGAAGAAATGCAAAACTAGCAAGGCCTGAACTTGAAATATTTACCTTAGAAACAATTCTGGAATCAGTCTCTATCAACTGAATGGAATCAGGTTTTACAATTCGACCTATCTCGTTTCGCATGATAGCAACCCCATTTGCAAAAACTCCGGATATGAGCTGTCCGCCTTCTACGGCAACGGTTATTTCTGGATCGTTATTCTTGTTAAAATAACCGTAATAACTAAAATCGCCCTCAGAAAGATTATTAATTTGAATGGGGTAAATAGTGGTGTTATCTTCTTCAAAGTTTTGCATTGAAGAAGTATAGGCTTGCAAAATGTATATACCAGTAGGAAAATCGTCATCGAGAATAAAATCACCTTTTCCGATACCATTTTCACACAAAACGGTTCTAGAATCTATTATTTCGCCATCAGCGTTCAACAAATCTATGT
>CAYNUM010000685.1:0-1591 GCA_964400025.1 uncultured Croceivirga sp. | reverse complement strand
CCAAGTATGGTCATTGACCATGAATCCCCTGACCCCTACAAGTATAGGGTTACTCCAAGATTTCAACAGCAATGAAAATGGCGTGTTCGAATTGGAAAATACGAACGATTCTGAGGCATTTGGAATTACTTTGGAACCTGAAGGAGGAAGCGAATCGCCAAACTTAGAACAGCTTTATACCCTTGGAACCGTTGGACCCTAAAAAACTGGAAAATGTCGCCCTTCTCCTCATAGATATCCAAAAAGGTTTGGATGATTGGGAGTTTTATGGAGGCAATCGAAATAATCTTGACGCAGAGAAAAACGCATCAAAGATTCTTAATGCATTCAGGAAACTAAACTGGCCGATATTCCATGTTAGACATAGTTCTACAAACCCAGAATCGCCATTACATGCTTCCAAACCAGGGTTCATGATTAAAGAAGAGGTTGTGCCAATTGAAGATGAACCGATAATTACCAAACACGTAAACAGTGCTTTTATTGGTACCGATTTAGAGCAGCGGTTGAGAGACCAGGGAATTAAACAAGTTATCATAGTCGGTCTGACCACTAACCATTGCGTTTCAACTTCTACCAGAATGGCTGCAAACCTAGGTTTTGAGACTTATTTGATTACAGATGCTACCGCAACTTTTGATAGAAAAGGAATAAATGGAAAAACCTTTGAAGCTGAACTTATCCACCAAACTTGTTTGGCGAATTTGAACGATGAATTTGCCCAAATTCTAAATTCCGAACAACTTCTTGAGTACCTTGAGGTACCCCGCATTTGAGTATTTGTCTATCATTGTCAAGTAGAATTTTACCCACGATCAAACTTGATACAAATAATCCTCCTATATCCTTAGATAGGAAATGGGTTCATTATCGACCAAACCAATAGCAATATTTACTATAGAACCATAGAAACCAATGGTATTTAAACTATGAAATTCAAAAGACTCTTTTTAATAATAGTGCTAGTCTCCTCGCTCAGTAGCGCCCAAACAACGGAGCTCAATATCCTTTCAGAACGCTTTCTAGAGAAAATAAAGGCAGGGGAAGACACCAAGGATATACGCCAGCAACTCGCCGGTATAGAGTTGAATACATTGGTGAAAGAGCTTAAGACCGATTCACAAAAACTGGCTTTTTGGGTAAATATTTATAATGCCTATATACAGGTAATTTTGACCAGAAATCCAGTACTTTATGAGGATAGAAGCGACTTCTTTTCTAAAGATCAAATCAGAATAGCAGGCACAATTATTTCATTTGATAAGATAGAACATGGTATTATCAGAAAATCACAATCAAAAATTGGTTTCGGATACGTCAAAAAAGGGTTTCCTGATAGATTTGAGCGGCTTTTAAGGGTTGAAAACCCCGATTTTAGAATTCACTTCGCACTAAATTGTGGCGCCAAAGATTGCCCTCCCATCGGAATATATAACCCTGAAAAACTTGAAGAACAGTTCACAAAAAGCACCAAATTATTTTTGAAAAGCAGCTCTTATTACAATGCCAAGAAAAATGAGGTTTTCGTTACCTCATTGTTCAGCTGGTTCAGGGGTGATTTTGGTGGAAAGGATGGAACCAAAGAAATTCT
>CAYNUM010000684.1:0-1598 GCA_964400025.1 uncultured Croceivirga sp. | reverse complement strand
ACCTATAACATCAATACCAACAAAAAACAATCCGTCTTTGACCAATTTTGGTCCGATGTGCTTGCAGAGGGCCTTCTCTTCTTTGGTCATTTGATGTTTCGCAACAGACCCACCCGCAGAAACATTGGAGCGATGGTCGTCGCTACCAGGTACCCGACGCATAGCGCCTATGGGTTCTCCGTTCAAAATTAAAATTCGCACATCGCCTTGGTCGGCACCCTCAATATATTCCTGTAAAATGACATAGTTGGATGTACCATCAGAATTGGTCACGTAAAAATCCAATAGGGATTTTATATTGCTCATCGCAGACTTCTCAATCAGAATTACACCTGAACCGCCAAAACCGTTCAAAGGCTTAAGAATCATTTTGTCAGCGCTGGATTCCTTTATTTGATCAACGAGATACTTCTTGTTTTTAGACACATGGGTAACCGGAATAATATTACTATGGCTATCACCGAAGGCAGCGGTATAGAGTTTGTTGTTGGCTTCGCGCAGTCCTTGCAATGAATTCATAATGAACACATCGTCCTTCACAGAATCCAGAAAATTGAGCATTAGAGGATCCAATGGTGGATTAGCTCGCATAAAAATGACATCGAATCCTGCCAAAGGCAACATCTCTTCACGAATACTCGCCTGTTTGTAAAAAGATTTCAATGAAGAAGGCACTTTATCCATACGTCCAATAACCGTGCAGAAAGCGCTGGTAACGCTATTTCGTATTGTAAGATTGGCAGGGGTGCAAATGGCCACACCATGCTTACGTTTTACGCATTCATGAATAAGGGCTAGACTGGTATCATTTTCTGGGTCAATTTCTTCCCAAGGATACATTAAGAAGCATATGTTCATCGTATTCTTAATTCAATTGGTTGATGCCCTTAAATTAAGCTAAGTGAACGATAAAACAAAGTGAAAAATAAGTGCCGTTAAGCGCATATCATTTTACCTGTTCGTAGTTGTCATCCCACTCTTTGACATTGGGCTCACCCAATTTTCCTACGGATTTTGCTACAACTGTGGATACTGTGGCATCGCCGGTAACGTTGATTACCGTTCGCAACATATCCAACGGACGGTCGACTGCAAAAATCAAGGCAAGTCCTACAGCGTATTTATCCGCTGGGAAACCTACTGATTCCAAAACAATGACCAACATGACCATTCCGGCTCCGGGAACCGCTGCAGTGCCAATGGATGCCAATAGTGCTGTTAAAACAATAGTCAATTGCGCTGATAAAGGCAAATCAAAACTCAAGGCCTGTGCAATAAACACGGCGGCAACACCCTGATAAAGACTCGTACCATCCATATTGATTGTGGCCCCAACCGGAAGCACAAAACTAGACACCTCTTTATCTACGCCAATATGTTCTTCCACCCGTTCCATAGTCACCGGTAAGGTAGCGGCACTTGAGCTTGTAGAGAAAGCCAGCAGCTGAGCAGGACTTAATTCTTTCAAAAACCAAAATGGATTCTTTTTGGCAAAGACCGAAACCAAAATGCAATAAAAAACAATCATCAGTGCCAATCCTAATACAACCACTCCTGCATACTTTAAGAGCGCCAAGAGTATCTCGGGGTCGCTAGAG
>CAYNUM010000683.1:0-1602 GCA_964400025.1 uncultured Croceivirga sp. | reverse complement strand
CAAGTCGAAATAGACGAGTCAAGCTTTTAGTCATCACCTCTTCCCAAATATGCTCTAATCGACTGTATTTGCCTATCTGAATTAATGGTAATAACATCAACAACATACAATTCTTCCGATTTGTCTACCGTAATTTTTAGCTCTGCGGCGACTGTATTATCGTCTTTATAGGTATTCAGTATGTCAATCTCAAGATCTTGTGCGGCTTCAAAATTTTTCTTGGTTTCTTCAAGGGCCCTTTTTTTGCCGACCACTCTAATTTTCCAATCCCTAAGAATAATATCCTCAGCGAAAAGGTGTTCCATGGCGTCAATATCCTTTTGAGCGTATCGCTCAAGATAATAGGTGCAAATAGCCTTATTTGATGTATGGTTCATACAATTTCGAAAATAGCGTTGTGTTCAAGACACAATTTGGTTGAAAAATCTTTTCGAAGCAATTTTTTTCGTGGATAACTTCCAGATTCTTTCTTGCCTAAAATGAATCTCATTACCCCAGTCTGCTTAGTTTTGAATTTCAATTTGAATGTTATGAATTCCAGAGAACAACAGCTTAAGGCATTGGACCGTCTATTGACCATTATGGATGAACTCCGTGAACAATGCCCTTGGGATCGCAAACAAACAATGGAGAGCTTACGTCATCTTACGATTGAAGAGACCTATGAACTTGGTGATGCCATTTTAGATCGTGATTTAAATGAAGTAAAAAAAGAATTAGGTGACCTTCTTCTCCATATCATTTTTTATGCTAAAATCGGATCGGAGACCGATGATTTTGATATTGCAGATGTAGCCAATGAAATCTGTGAAAAGTTAATCAATCGGCACCCACATATATATGGCGATGTTGATGTAATAGATGAAGAAGACGTAAAAAAAAATTGGGAGAATATAAAATTGAAAGAAGGCAAAAAAAGCGTACTTGAAGGGGTGCCGAATAGTTTACCTGCATTGGTCAAAGCAAACAGAATTCAGGAAAAAGTTGCTGGTGTAGGATTTGATTGGGAAATACCAGAACAGGTCTTTGAGAAACTTCAGGAAGAACTCGGAGAGTTACAGGAGGAAGTTCATCGGGCTGACCTCGAAAAAATTGAAGATGAGTTCGGAGATGTACTTTTTTCTATGGTCAATTATGCACGTTTTCTTGGGGTCAATCCTGAAAATGCTTTGGAACGGACCAATAAAAAGTTCATCCATAGGTTTCGCTATTTAGAAACCAAGGCCAAAGAACAAAACAAAGCTTTGAAAGATATGACCTTGGCTGAATTGGATGTTTTTTGGGAAGAAGCCAAAGGCATTAAAATGAGTAACAAATAATCAAGCTGTTTCATTGAATTTATCGTTACCAAAGAATTTCCCTATAATTTAAAGTTGGCATCACCAGTAGTATTGGGGATGCTGGGTCATACGTTTGTTGCTTTTGCTGACAATATTATGGTGGGACAATTGGGTACTGCTGAATTGGCAGCGGTCTCCTTAGGAAACAGTTTGGTCATGATGTTCATGTATGTGGGTATCGGATTCTCGACCGCTATCACCCCCTTAGTCGCAGAGGCTGATGCGGCAGGAAACCAACCGGAAGCAAAAAAAGTATTGAAGC
>CAYNUM010000682.1:988-1606 GCA_964400025.1 uncultured Croceivirga sp. | reverse complement strand
TAATCGTTTAAAAAGAGCTTTTGAAGATATTGATGTTGTGGTTCATGCAGCTGCCCTAAAGCAGGTTCCTGCGGCAGAATACAACCCGATGGAGTGCATAAAGACAAATGTGCTGGGAGCGCAAAACGTCATTGAGGCCGTAATGGATAGCAATGTTTCCAACGTGGTGGCTTTATCTACAGATAAAGCTGCGGCCCCTGTTAATTTATATGGTGCTACAAAATTGTGTTCGGATAAGTTATTTGTAACAGCCAATAATATCAAAGGCAATCGTGATCTTAAATTTTCTGTTGTCAGGTATGGGAATGTCATGGGTTCAAGAGGTTCTGTCATTCCTTTTTTTATGAAAAAAAGAGCATCTGGTGAATTGCCAATTACTGATGCAAACATGACCAGGTTCAATATTTCACTATCAGAGGGAGTAGAAATGGTCTTGGCAGCCCTAGAAAAATCTTGGGGTGGAGAAGTATTCGTGCCTAAGATACCCTCTTATAAAATTGTAGATGTTGCCAAGGCAATAGGGCCTAATTGTAAACTAAACTATGTTGGCATCAGGCCGGGTGAGAAATTGCATGAGGAAATGATCACTGCCTCAGATTCACATAATACCATTGATAT
>CAYNUM010000682.1:0-957 GCA_964400025.1 uncultured Croceivirga sp. | reverse complement strand
CTTCCCCAATCCATGACTTACACCAAGGAAGAATACATTTCCAAGTCTGGAGCCACGCCTGTTGAACCAGGGTTTATCTACAATTCTGGCACAAACGAAAGCTGGTTGACTGTTGAAGAAATCAGGGAGCTCATCAAAGAACATGTAGATCCTACTTTTTCTGTCTGATGACCAAAGCAATACCATATGGGAGGCAATTTATCAGTAATGAAGATGTCGATGAAGTTGTAAAAGTCCTTAAATCTGACTTTCTGACACAAGGCGGCAAGGTCGGCGAGTTTGAGGAGGCATTTGCACAATATGTAGGTAGTAAATATGCGGTGGCCGTATCCAATGGTACTGCAGCCCTGCACTTATGTACCCTTGCATTGGGTGTAAACGAAGGCGATAAAGTAATCACTACGCCCATCACGTTTGCAGCGTCTGCCAATTGTGTCAGGTATTGCGGGGGCGAAGTTGTTTTTGCAGATATTGATCCCAATACCTTTCTGTTATCAATAGATGCATGCAAAAAATTGCTTTCAGAAGCCCCAGCGGGTACATATAAAGGGATCATTCCAGTAGACTTTGGTGGGATGCCCATAAACATGCAGTCATTTAAGGAGCTAGCCGATGAATACGGCCTTTGGGTTATTGAAGACTCCTGCCATGCCCCAGGGGCTACTTTTGAAATCTCCAATGGATTAAGTAAATGTGGTAGCGGTGATTTTGCAGATTTGGCCATCTTTTCATTTCATCCTGTTAAGCACATTGCTACAGGTGAGGGGGGTATGATCACCACCAACAATAAAGAACTATACCATAAGCTATTGAAGCTCCGAACGCACGGTATCACCAAAAACAAAGAAGAGCTGACACAAGATCATGGTGGTTGGTACCACGAGATGCAGGATCTGGGCTATAATTATCGGATCACCGATATTCAGTGTGCATTAGGTATCAGTCAACTGAAACGAG
>CAYNUM010000681.1:0-1611 GCA_964400025.1 uncultured Croceivirga sp. | reverse complement strand
ATTTTGGTTATATGCCGGTATTTATAACGTTGCCGGTAAGTATAATTATTTTGTTCTCCATGTTTTTGCAACGCTTTGGATTTTACTAACGATGTATGGTCTGTACTTAATCGGAAGGGATCTATTCGATGATAAAACGGGAATCATTTCAGCCTTTTTATATGCACTCTACTATGGTTGGGCAATTTGGCGAAATCTCAGTTTTAATGGAGAAGTCATCATGAACCTTCCGATTGTGTTCGGTTTATGGTTGTGTTTGAGAAGAGAAAAAAGCAGGTACCGTCCACTGCTATTAGCTGCAGGAGCACTTTTCTGTGCTGCTTTCCTTTTTAAACAGCCTGCGGCAATTACTGCAGTTCCCATGGGTCTCTATTTATTGATGCCTGCTTATCAAAAGTCCAGAGGATACTCATTTTGGGATGGGTTTTTTCAAGCTGCCTTACTCACAATTGGTTTTTTTACAGCTTTAGGAATTACCGCTCTCGTCCTGTATCAACAAGGAGTATTGGAAGAAGCATATTTTTGGATATTTACCCACCACGACATTCCGCACGGACCAACGGATCCGGTATTTTGGATAAGAGGAGGTAGAATGACCTTGGCTTTCATGGCAGCATGTTTCCCATTGGTATTAGGAACCTGGTTGGCCTTTGGCCCTTATCAAAAGAACTGGAAAGAAGGTTGGGGCAATCTCAGAGCAGAATGGATAGCGATGTGGATACTATTTATCGCATCGGTAATTGGAACGGCAGCAAGTGGACGCTTCTATCCACATTACTACATCCAAATGACCCCTGTATTGGCCATCATTGCAGCTCCAATACTGAAAGATATTTTTTATGGAAAGATTCATGGAAAGTACTTCTGGCTGAAGCCTAATTTTCTGCTTATCTGGATGGCATTAACAACTATTGGCTTTTTTATCTCCCACAGTTACGGTACTTATAAAAATCGTGAATTCTTAGCTCCCGGAATTTATTTACAGGAAAACAGTTCTAAGGATGCTACGATCTTTGTTTGGGGGCAAAAAACAAATATATACCTGGATGCTGAACGGGAACCTGCATCAAGATTTGTGGCTACCTTCCCATTGACAGGATATATTTTTGGAAGCCCACATAGCTGGGACCCCAATTATGATACTTCGGATAGAATTGTCCCGGGAACCTGGGAATCCCTTCAGCAAGAGTTCCAACAGAAACTACCAGATTACATTATCGATGAAGATGGTGCGAGAAAAGTCCCAAGGTATCCATTCCGCAATTATCCTTTATTAAAGGAAACGATCGGTCAGCATTATGAAAAAGTAGCACAAATGGAATTTGGGATAATTTATAAACTGAAAAAGTAGCACAAAAATGAAGAGCAGGAATAATTAACTGATTATTAATTATTCCTACTTTTTATCACCATTTTTTTCTTTTTTCAAATCAGCCCGTGTCTTTTTTAGCTCCTCTTCTGCATCAGCTATCTGCTTTTTCAATGCATCTAGTTTTTCCTGGGCAGTAAGGAACTCCTTTTGCACCTTATTCAATTTAACCTGTGTGCTTTCAGACTCTTTTTGATTTCTATTCACTTGTTCTTTCAGGCCATCCAGCTTGGATTGTTCTG
>CAYNUM010000680.1:0-1616 GCA_964400025.1 uncultured Croceivirga sp. | reverse complement strand
AGCAACGCCATAGAATGATGCATAATACTCTATAAGGATTATGGGTTTTCAAATACCGTAATCAAGAGTTTTCTAAGACCTTTTTTTGCAGGTATTTTTTTAGAGCCTAAACTTCAGACCTCTTCCCGTATGTTCGAATTTGTTTTCAAAATGTTTGGGGAAGGATCTGCTGCTATTCCAAAGACTGGTATCGGCGCCATTTCGAACCAATTAAAACAGCAATTGCAGCACACCACTTTTAAGTTTGAACAGGAAGTCACACAAGTTAAAAAGGGCACGCTTCAGCTTAAAAATGGAGAGACACTGACCGCAGATGCTATTATCAGCACGATTCCCTTAACGGAAGAAGGTACCCCTGACACCTCTCAGAAATGGAAGTCCTGCGAAAACTTGTACTTCGAAATAGAACAAGGTGAACTCCCTGAAAACTTAATCGGCTTGCTCACTGCTGATCACCTTTTGGCAAACAATATCAATATTCACAAGGTTGCTGGTCAAGAGGATCTGCTCTCCATTACAGTGGTCAAAAAACATGGATTATCCGATAGTCAGCTAGAACAACAACTTCGAGATGAACTCAAATCGCATTGCGCCATTCAATTGGGAAATTTGATTCACAAATTTGAAATCAAAAAAGCATTACCCAACACTCAAGATTTGAGCTTACTCCCTAAGGAGATACAAAAAGGAGACGGATTATTTATGGCAGGCGATTATTTGGCCAATGGGTCATTAAACGCCGCTATGGCCTCAGGTGAAGAAGCAGCCAAACAGGCTATAGCATTTTTGGACCAATAAACTCTAAACATCATCGCAATTGAGGCTAGTAGCATCAACTATTACAGGGGCTTTGAATTCAACAAATCATCCAATAGGGCTCTGACTTTAGCACTGTTCCAATTGGCGGCACCATTTTCCTGAATCAAAATATGCCCCTCTTGGTCGATTAAAAAATTCGTGGGGATACTCGAAGATTGCAGCTCTTCAGGAACCTGCGAAACTGGAAAATACACTGGTAGATCAAGCTCTTTTTTAGCCAAAAAATCGACTACCGTTTCAGGGTTCTCGCGTGTGACTAATACAAAATTGACATCCTCCCCATAGTCTTGGTATAGGGCTTGGATGCTGGGCAGTTCTGCCACACAAGGAGCGCACCATGTAGCCCAAAAACTTAAGAAGGTTATTTCTCCTTTTCCAATCGATTGCCTCGAAGTTTCTTGGTCAAGATTTAGTAACGAATATGCAAAGGCCGAAATCTTGGGTCTTTCATCAGTATTTGAGATACTGGGCGACCATACCATAGTTTTTAGGCGATTGATGCCGATTCGAATTGGCTGCCCCGTTTGCGGAATAATTAAGAGTAAAATGAAGACCCCAATCAGAACATCGGCCCATTTAGGCCTTTTGAAGGATTTAAACCATTTCATGATTGTTTTCGTCGATTCTAAGTGAATTCATTACAGGCTAAAGGGAAACATGTTTATGTTCCAACAGCATTTCAAAGGTCACGTACTTCAATGCCCTTTCATGAGTAGCCTCCAAAACCACCGGTGGCGCCAAATCTTCTTCATAGGCTTCTTTCCAACGTGAAACACAGAGGCACCATTTATCGCCGG
>CAYNUM010000679.1:0-1618 GCA_964400025.1 uncultured Croceivirga sp. | reverse complement strand
CTTCGAGTGGAACCTAAAAAAGTGGAGCATCATTTCAGGCAGGTCCTGGGTTTTTCTATGAAATCAGAAGTAAAATCCGCCGATGTTCTTGACCACCGAAATGAATATTTAAGCAAAATACTATCGGTTAGTTATCAAAAGCCCATTGTAATGGAGCGCGCTGCTTTTCAGTATATGTTCGATTCAAAAGGCAACTCCTTTTTAGATGCTTATAACAATATTCCGCATGTTGGGCACCAACACCCAAAAGTGGTTGAAGCTGCACAAAAGCAGATGACCATGCTGAATACAAATACAAGGTACTTATATCAAGAACTATCGCTTTACGCTGAAAAGTTGCTGTCTAAATTTCCCAAACCGCTCAATAAGGTGTTTTTTGTTAATTCAGGAAGTGCTGCAAGTGATCTTGCCATTCGTTTGGCGAAAGCTTATACCGGCAACCAAGATGTTTTGGTCATGGAACACGGTTATCATGGCAATACCCAAATCGGAATTGATATCAGCCATTACAAGTTCAACAATCCAAAAGGGCAAGGGCAAGCATCCAATATTTTTAAAACTACCATTCCTGATACCTATCGGGGTCATCACAACCAAAACGATGGTTTCGCAGGTTCAGCTTACGCTCAAGAAGCCATCAAGAATCTACCAAATAAACTAGCTGCTTTTATCTCTGAACCAGTAGTAGGTTGTGGCGGCCAAGTGCCCTTGGCAAAAGGATATCTTGAACCGATGTATCACGCTATTCGCAAGCAAGGTGGGCTCTGCATAAGTGACGAGGTACAAACTGGCTTTGGCCGTTTGGGTGAAGTTTTCTGGGGGTTTGAACAGCAAAACGTGGTTCCTGATATTGTTGTACTTGGCAAGCCCATGGGCAATGGGCACCCTATTGGCGCCGTGATTACCACCGATGAAATTGCTGCCTCTTTTGAAAAAGGAGTGGAATTCTTTAGTTCTTTTGGTGGCAACCCTGTTTCTTGTGTTATCGGAATGGCCGTTTTGAATATTATTGAAGAAGAAGAACTTCAGAAAAATGCCCTTCAAGTGGGGCAGCACTACCAAAAGTGCCTGCTCGAATTACAAAAGCAATTTCAACAAATAGGTGACGTGCGGGGTTCAGGACTTTTTCTTGGCATCGACATCGTAAAACCAGGAACCAAAACACCAGACACCGAGCTTGCACACCATTTGAAAAATAGCCTTCGAGAACGCCACATTTTAGTGAGTACCGATGGACCTGCCGACAACGTCATCAAAAGCAAGCCCCCATTATGTTTTACTAAATCTAATGTCGAGGAAGTGGTCGGGACAATAAATAAAATACTCAAAGACGATTAATTTATTGCAATGAATAAAAAGGGTACACCAATTAATTACATTGAACTCAAATCAACCAATCTTGAAGAAACCAAAACGTTCTATAACCAGGCCTTTGGTTGGACGTTTACCGACTTCGGACCAACCTATACCGCTTTTTCAAACAGCGGTGTTGAAGGTGGTTTTGAGCTAACCGAAGGGCCTATTCTAAGTGGTGTTCTTGTGGTGCTTCATGATAAAAACCTCGAAGCAATCAAAGAAAAAGTCATTGAATTGGGTGCCAAGATTTCTGTTGATATCT
>CAYNUM010000678.1:0-1618 GCA_964400025.1 uncultured Croceivirga sp. | reverse complement strand
ACTACTCGAGATCGGATGTTAGAACTCCTCCGATTGCTGCGAGTAGGGGTAACGGTACTGATGGTCTTTCTGTATACGGTAACGTATTCTTTACACCATTGAGTGTGGATTTGATGGGGCTTCCTTTTGAGAACCCAATTGATGGTTCTAGTGTTTACTACAGACAGAACAACAGTATCATCAACCCAAGATGGACAGCCAAGAACGTTACTTACCGACAGCTGACCAACCGTTTCAACTGGAACCTTTCGTTGAACTACGACCTTAATGATAATCTTGCCGTAAACTGGAGGACAGGTCTTGATTTCTATAATGAAAGAAACATCAACAGTTCAAATAAAGGTGGTGTTGAATTCAACCAAGCAATTTTTGGTTTCTTGGACACTTTTGACAACAACAATGCGATTTGGGATCATTTCTTCTCAATCAATGGTAATTATGACATCTCAGAAAAACTTGGATTGTCATTTACTGCTGGTGCTACGGCCCGCTCTGATTCATTTGATAGAAATGGGGTTTCAAGTACCGGACAAATCGTATTTGGTGTTAAGAGACACTTTAATTACGAAAATCAGTTGCCTATTCAGTTCTCTAGAAAGAGAAATATCGTAGGTATCTTGGGGCAAGCCACTTTAGATTATGATGATTTCCTTTTCCTTAACGTAAACGCAAGGAAAGACTGGGTATCAAATTTCCAAAGTGCGAACAACAGCATCGCCTATCCTGGTGTGAGTTTGTCGTTCTTGCCTACAAATGCTTTCCCAGAGCTTAAGTCAGAGAACGGCTTGAACTTCTTGAAGATTAGGGCCAGTTATGGTACTTCTGCAAACTTTGATACCGACTCGGCTTATCCAACAGTTGGTTTCACCGAGCAGAACACTCAAGTATTTAACGATGCAATCACAGGAGGTTCCATTACGACCAACCAGGTTGCCAACTTTAGAGCAAACCCTGATTTGAAGCCTGAGCTTTTAGAGGAGTTGGAATTCGGTATTGAATCTAAATTCTGGAAAAACCGTATTTCCTTAGATGCAACGTATTTCGCAAGAACAACCAATGACTTGATTGTTGAAGAGCCATTAGCACCTTCAACAGGTTTTACCTTGACACAAAGTAACATTGGTGCGATTGAAAACAATGGTTTTGAGGCTGATCTTGGAGTTGATATCTTCAGAGGAGATAATTTCTCTTGGAACTCAAGTGTGAATTTCTTCACAAACAATATCACGGTTACTGAATTGAATCAGGATGCAATATTCTACGCAGGTTCACTTGCTGAAGGTGGTGGATTGTTTAGAGGTTCGAACGCGGCGATTCAAGGTGAATCTATTGGTACTATTGTTGGTACTGCAATTCAACGCGATGATAACGGAAACTTTGTGGTAAACGCCGCTGGTAGTTACCAGGTAGCTGAGCAGGATGCTGATGGTAACGTGCCAATTGTAGGTGATGCAATCGCTGATTACCAGATGAATTTTATCAACAGTATTCTTCAGGAAAAAGAAAGTTTAAAAAGGTCCAACTGCAAAAAGCATATCTTGAAAAAAAATCTTTGAGTCAAATATATTTGAAAGAAGAAAATCTTAGTTATGCAAAACTCAAAAAAGCTGATTTGAGT
>CAYNUM010000677.1:0-1618 GCA_964400025.1 uncultured Croceivirga sp. | reverse complement strand
ACTTAAAGGACTTCTCATTGGAGAATCTAAAAGCAGGGTTTATAGTCAATGAAAATAATGAAACTACTGATTTTAAAATTCCCACCTTAAAAGCAGTTTTTGATTGGACAAAAAATGAGAACGTTTACCTAAGTCTTGATATCAAGGATAAAACTATCTTTCATCGTGTGGTCGACCTTATCAAACAATTCGAAATCGTTGATAAAACTGAGGTCATTGCTTATTCAATTCCTGATGCTGAATATATTCATGATTACGATTCTCAAACCAATCTCTCGGTTTCCGTTGGGAATGAAGCAGTTTTGAAAAAGTTGCTGAATTCAAAGGTCAACATGGCAAAGGTTTCCATTTTCACCGGTCTTACCCTTAAAGAGAAAAGCTTTTATCGAAAAATTCGTGATAACGGCATGGTCGTTACCTTGGGTACCATAGGAAATCTTGACAAAAGGGCAAAGACAAAAGGGTTTCAATTGTTCAATGATTGGGCCAAGTTGGGGATTGACCGCTATGCCACAGATTACTATTTAGAAGTCTATAATGCTATTTCGAAGCAATAAAAATCATGGTTTTGGTAAATCAAAAAAAATTGTCAAAGCATATCCATCTGGGATGGTTGGGTTTGTTCATTTCATTTTTAATTCTCCTGAGTATGAATACGGTAAATGCACAAAAGACTGACCAGTCAATTAATACTAAGGAAGTTGCAATCATCTTGTTTGATGATTACGAAACTCTTGATGTTTTTGGTCCGGCGGAGATTTTCGGTCGATTAGTGGACAAATACCACCTGACATTTTATTCGCTTGACGGTGGTCTTGTATCAAACCGACATGGGGTGCCCATTATGACCCAAAAACTACAGGGTTTTAATCCCGAAATTCTTCTTATACCCGGTGGCTTTGGCACTCGTAAAGAAGTTAACAATTCGTTACTTATCAATACCCTTAAAGAATTGGCCCAATCAAGTGAATATGTACTCACCGTTTGTACTGGCAGTGCCCTACTGGCCAAAACCGGACTTTTGGATGGCAAAAAGGCCACTTCGAACAAAAGGGCATTTACTTGGGTTTCTTCACAGAATACCAATGTTGATTGGAACAAAAAAGCCCGCTGGGTAATCGATGGAAAATACTACACGTCTTCTGGGGTAAGTGCCGGTATGGACATGGCCTTAGGGTTCTTGGCGGATAACCATGGTATCGATTTCGCCAGAAAAGTGGCCAAGGAGATCGAGTATAACTGGATTGAGGACAAAGACTTTGATAGTTTTGTGGCGGACTGATTTGAAGTACTTAATTGGATAATACCATACAGAGCAATAGTTTTAAGCGCACAAAAGAGCCCCACGAACAAAATCAACGGAACTTGATTTGGTGTGAAGCTTTATTGTATTTTGAAATTGAAAGAGTAACTGAACTTTAGGCATGCTGAAAAACTTTAAAAGTTACCTTCCATTCTTTTCTTGAGCCCTTTGACCATATTCTTGGCGTGATTACTATTTGGGCTAAGCCTTAAGGCTTGTTCATAGTTCTTGAGTGCCATCTCAAATTTATCTTGAGATAGATAAGCTTCCCCCAAGCTGTCAAATGTATTGGAAGAATTGGGGTAATCCAATGTA
>CAYNUM010000676.1:0-1622 GCA_964400025.1 uncultured Croceivirga sp. | reverse complement strand
CTTTTAACTCTTTCCTCTTTTTCTTTAAATTTACCACTCGCGTTTTATCAGGATAATAAACTCCAGCTATGTAACTGCCCTGAAAGGTCTCTCCGGAATAATGTTCTTCAAAATTGGCGCGTTGGCCCATTGCGCCATTACCGATACTGAAGATACTCTCTGAAGATTGAACGGTCTCTGCATCAAATCCCTCTTCCAAGATTGACCAAGGATTTGGCTGTATGTAGTTTTGATTCATTTGTAGTTGAAAGAAATTTCAACAAACTTAATTATTTGTAGAATCACGTTCAATCAAAGTAGGCTCTAAAATTTTTGTTTGGTAAGGTGATTCCTCATCTTCATTCTCAACTCGATCAATTAACAGCTTGGCGGCAATTTCTCCCATTTTTTCGCCGTGCTGGGCGACTGAGGTCAAACTGGGATTAGCGTGCTTTGCCAATAAGCCATCGGTAAATCCTATAATGGAAATATCATCGGGCACTTTTAGTCCCATACGTTGCAAGACGCGCATACCATAAATTCCAAATATTTCATTCACGCTTAATACAGCATCCAAATCAACACTATTCAAAAAATCTGAGATGCTTTTTTCATCAATGTCCATGAAAGGCAATCGAAGAATTAAATCCGGATTTATATTCAAACCGAAATCCTTTATGGCCTTTTCATACCCCTTGTTCCTATTCCGGCTTACACTAAAAAAATCTTCGGTGGTCAATAGGCCAATTCTTCTTCTTCCTTCGTTAAGCAGTTTTTGGGTGGCCATATAGGCCGCTTGCACATCGTCTATCACGACTTTATCACATGCTATCTCATCAGTTACGCGATCAAAAAGAACCAGAGGAATACCTTGTTCGGTTACTTCCTTTAAATGGTTATAGTCCTTCTTTTGCTCAGTCCCGGCTGAAAGCGACATTATAAAACCGTCGATACTACCATTGGCCAACATTTCCATATTTATCACTTCCTTGTCAAAGGACTCATCAGATAGGCATACTATGACATTGTATCCTTTGGCATTCGCATAATTCTCAACACCTCTTACCACTGTGGTAAAAAAATGATGTACAATATCAGGAATGATAACACCAATGTTTTTAGTGCGCTTATTCTTTAAGCTGATAGCTATATTATTCGGCTTGTAATTGTACAATTTCGCAAAGGCCTGAACTTTCTCTTTTGTATCCCTACTAATCTCCTCACTATTTTTCAAGGCCTTAGAAACTGTGGAGATAGAAACATCTAATTCTTTGGCGATGTGCTTAAGTGTTATCTTCTGTTTTAACATATAGCTAAACTGTTAAAATACTCAAGTTAGTTATATCCATCATTTCGTTAAAATTTAAACCCTCACTTTAACAAGAAAATTCATTTAAATAGGAATATTTAAAGGTTATGCCAGAAATTAAAAAAATGTATATTTGCCTCGATTTTTGTTATATTTCATATATTTCGTTACTTATAATTGCGAAATACATATTTTAGGATGGGTTGAATTGATATACCTCAACAATCGCAAAGTTATTAACACGAAACCGTTTTCGTAAATTTTGAAAATGTTGGGAATTATTTTTTTGACACATTTTTTACATATGTTTAACACTTGAATTTAAATAATGTGT
>CAYNUM010000675.1:0-1623 GCA_964400025.1 uncultured Croceivirga sp. | reverse complement strand
TATTGGCCCGACTTCCTTCTGGGAGTTAATAGCGTTGAATTATTGAATAAAACCTCTCCAGAGGTCAAAATAAAACCTTTGGAACATGCTTCTAGACAGACCCTGCCCTATTCCTTTTTAGTACCCCTGCGCGTAAAAGAGGAATGGATTGAAGTCAAGTTGGTCGATACAAATTATGTCGAAAAAGGAATCGGTTGGATCCGCTGGAAAAAAGAAAATCAGTTACTGATTTCGTATTCCCTATTGAGTTGATATGGGCTTAATCAGCATTATCATCCCTTTTAAAAACACGGTCCATTTTTTACCAGAATGTATTGATTCCATAAGGAAGCAAAGGCACGAAAATTGGGAGGTACTGGCCGTTAATGACAAATCAAATGACGACAGCAATGAACTGATGTATCAGTATTCCGCTCAGGATACTAGGATTAAAGTTTTTCAAAATTCAGGTACCGGAATTATTCCTGCGCTACAAACAGCGTATGGCCATGCGAAGGGGAATTTTATTACCCGAATGGATTCTGATGATGTGATGAAGCCCCAGCGCTTGTCTGTGATGGTCAATGCACTAAAGTCACATGGTCAGGGATACGTTTCGGTCGGGCAGGTAAAATACTTTTCTGATAGGGGTATCAGCGATGGGTACAATCGCTATGAAAAATGGTTGAATGAACTGACTTCTCAGGGAACAAATTATTCAGAGATTTATAAGGAGTGTGTGATTCCGTCTCCTTGTTGGATGGTACATCGCCAAGATTTTGAAAACTGTAGGGGTTTTACTCCAAATCGATATCCAGAGGACTATGACCTCACTTTTCGATTTTATGAAAAAGGGTTAAAAGTCATTCCCTGCGATGAAGTCTTGCACCTTTGGCGTGACTATGATACCCGTACTTCAAGAACACATGAACATTATGCCCAAAACTATTTTCTAGATATTAAAATGCACTATTTCCTTAAACTGGATTATGACACCACTCGACCTTTGGTTGTCTGGGGTGCAGGTTTTAAGGGGAAAACCGTTGCCAAAAAATTGTTGGAGAAAAATATTTCATTTACCTGGCTATGTGATAATCCCAATAAGATTGATAAAAAAATTTATGGTAAGGAAATGAAACACTTTAGCACAATGAAAGAACTAGAAAAGCCTCAAAGTATCATTACTGTTGCCAATGAACAGGCTCAGGTTGAAATCACCAACTATTTAAGGCTATTGGGACAAACCCAAATAAATGATTTTATTTTCTTTTGCTGAACCAACATTGGCTATCCATTAACATGAGTTTTCCAATTCAAAAGAGGGTAAAACGCTATCTTTGAACTGTTCGTGCAATCAGAGAGAAAACCTGAAGCATTTAATAGAAATCGAATTTTTAATTTATTGGCTCGTCTAGGGAAATTTCTTCCTTAGCAATGCCCTTAAAATCAGGAATGCAGTTTAAACATCCAGAAATTCTTTGGGCCCTCCTCCTACTGCTTATTCCAATATTAGTACACCTCCTTCAACTACGACGATTCAAGAAAACCCCATTTACCAACGTGGCGATGCTACAAAAGGTGGTTTCAGAATCGAGAAAAAGCCAGAACCTAAAGAAATGGCTTTTGTTGTTGACCCGCATGCTT
>CAYNUM010000674.1:0-1636 GCA_964400025.1 uncultured Croceivirga sp. | reverse complement strand
ATAGAAATGGAGGAAGCCCCTGTATTTTCATCAACGAAGAGTACCCGTTGCCAAGCCTGTCCACCACTACTGGCCATTTCATGGAACGCCAATATCATACCAATAACCGTTCCAAGAAAACCAATCATCGGGGCAGCCCCAGCTACGGTCGCCAAAATATTTACATTTTTTTCCAACTTGTAAACCTCCAAGGTACCCGCATTTTCAATAGCCGTATTAATATCATCCAACGGTTTGCCTATTCTTGCGACTCCTTTTTCGGTCAATCGTGCCACAGGAGAATCCGTTTGCGCGCACAAAAGTTTTGCAGCCTCCAATTTTCCGTTCATCACATGGTCGCGAATCTGGTTCATAAAATTCTTATCGATTTTTGAAGCCGCAGTTATGGCAAAAGTGCGTTCAAAATAGATGTAGAGTGCTACAAACAAAAGCACAAAAAGTACAATAACAATAATGCTGCTGGCAGCACCACCATTAATTATTAAGTCTACAACAGATAGTGTTTTTTCTTCTGATAGCTCTGCAGCCAAATCCTCAGAAGAAACTTGTTCTTGAAGTAAGTTCATAGGTGTCCCCAATTTTATTGCAATAATAACGGGGAATTCCCAAATAAATTATGTTAGAACAAAAAATCGCGCATTGCAATAAAGCATAGGGCACCAGCCACAAAACCAACAAATGCCAACCATGCAATTTTCTTGAGATACCAGAAAAAATCGATTTTTTCCATTCCCATCGCAACTACTCCTGCAGCTGAACCGATAATCAACATACTTCCTCCAGTACCAGCGGAATAGGCAATAAAGTGCCATAGAAAATCGTCTTGCGGCTCAGAGAACATACCCATACTGGCAGCAACCAAAGGTACGTTGTCAATTACAGCAGACCCAATACCCAATAACATGACTACGATATCGGTCTGTGGAATAGCCTCATTCAATTGCTCAGCGTATGTAAAAAGGATACCCAAGGATTCCAATGCCGCGACCGCCAAAAGAATTCCTAAAAAGAAAAGAATACTCGGTAGTTCAATTTTGGTCAAGGCTGAATGAACGGGGCTATGATGAGAAGATTCATGATGCTCTTCATTCACCGCTGAACTAATGGCAAACTTGGCGTTACTATAAATTTCAGCAAAAGTTGCCACAACTGCCAATGATAACATCATACCGACGTATGGTGGTAAATGTGTAATGGTCTTAAAGAAAGGTACAAACACAATAGCGCCCAAACCTAAGTACAACATAGTCGGACCATACTTTGATTTAGAACCTTCTACTTGTTCATCCACATCAACCTCACCACTGAAAGCTTTAAATCGACTTGCTATAACCGTGGGTACAACCATACACAAAATCGAAGGTACAAGAACCCGAATTACCAAAGAGCCAGCTTCGACTTTACCAGCAATCCAAAGCATGGTGGTGGTCACATCTCCAATCGGTGACCAAGCCCCACCCGCGTTGGCGTTAATAATAATCAAACCTGCAAACCACAACCGTGTTTCCCTGTCCTTGATAACCTTTTGAAGTATTGTAATTAAGACAATAGTAGCAGTTAGGTTATCAATTATCGCAGATAGAATAAAGGCCAGAATCGAGAATATCCACAATAACTTTCGCTTACTCCTTGTCCT
>CAYNUM010000673.1:971-1637 GCA_964400025.1 uncultured Croceivirga sp. | reverse complement strand
GGTTCAGAGGCCCATCATACCTGAACACAAAGGTGTCGACACTTTGAAGGTAAAGGATGAGAATCCTCCCGAAGAGGTTTTCAATGTATAGATGTCTCGGTTGATTGTTATTTTTTTTCTTGCGGATAATCCAGGCCATCTCCTCAGGCCATTCAGTTCGCTTGTTATCTACAATGAGAATCTTTTTCTTGTCAAGCTCTTCAGTATCCGGTCTGAGAATGAAATGTTTCAGGTTTGTGACATCGTCTTGATCCAGGTTAAAGTTCAGCGCTACCAATGCGGCAAACTCTTCTTCTTTATTGGTTATCTTCTCGTCAGCACGAATCAATTCCATGAGTTGCATGAAAACGATCAATCTCTCTGATCTATGAAGCTCCTTGTTCAGTTGGTTACAGATCTTCGCAATTTGCAATATGCTGGTACTGTCTACGCTGATTCCATCTGCATCTGCTGCGGTGGGTTGATTATTGTAAAAATTCAGGTAGTCATAGAATAACTTGATGTATTCCTCTGTAAGGGTATTGTTGTTGAGGTTCTTGTGTAGGTAGGGCCTTATGACAAGTTCTCCAGAATCAACTAAATCGGTGTCCTCCTTAGCACTTTCAATGATAGCGAACAGGTGAACTAATGCATTAATGATGGATTCTGTCATATCAAATAAAAAAG
>CAYNUM010000673.1:0-949 GCA_964400025.1 uncultured Croceivirga sp. | reverse complement strand
TAAAAAAGCCTCAACGTTGTTGAGGCTCTAAAAATAGACTTTCAAATGTGATTATCCAACGATCAAATCTCTCATCTCTTTAACGCCGCTGGCAATATCTGTAAACTGGCCAGCGCTCATTTCAGTTCCTTCGCCTAGTTGGTCGTATATCAGTTGAATGTATCGAAGGTTCGGAATAATTTTTCCAACGTTTTCATCATCTGCATGTTTTTCCATCAGTTCTACCAACTTGGAAACCTGAGCTTTCTGGTTGGCTAAAACCGCCATTAATTCGCCTTTGTTCTCACTCATTTTTACCAGCTCGCAAGTGATAAACAACCCTTCGATGACGCTACCGCCAATGACCAGTATTGAGGTCTTTTCCTCACCATTCTGGTTTAGATAGTTATAGGTATCATAAAATGATTCGGTAACGATAAATATCAAAGAATCCACATTGTCCATGTTCGTCTCAATTCTATCGGCCATGGTAGCATTGAAAGCAGACGTAATATTGAGGTCATCAATTAGCTTTTTGCTCGCCTCGAGGAAATCAATGGTTTCTTGCGTTTTTTCGAACGTAGCTGCATAGCTGAGGTCAGCTCCATATACGCCAAGGTTTGCCGCCTTCTGCCAGGTGGAAACATATTCATCCACTTTTTCAGTGCTATTCACGATGTCTGCAGAAAAGGAAGTATTCGCATTGTTGAGCATTTGGGATACTTCGAATGCCGTGGGCAATGGGTAGGTGAATTCCTTCTCTACGAAAGACTCAATTTCCTCTTTCTTTTCCTCAGTTGCTTGCTCGGTCTTGGCAGAGCCACCGCCGCAAGCTGATAGTAGGAATAAGGCAATTAAAACTGCCAGTGTATTTCTGAAATCTAGTTTCATGTTTACCATTTGATTAAATTATTATTCAAGATTAATTGATAAAACGGATACCTCAAACTTTTGGGATTCATTTTGTTCA
>CAYNUM010000672.1:0-1640 GCA_964400025.1 uncultured Croceivirga sp. | reverse complement strand
AGCCCTAGTCATTTTAAACCGGGCTTTGATTTCTCATTATTGTTTTGTTTGCTAGCTTAGGAATTACCTTTTCGGTAATCAGCCAAGAATTTTTCCAACCCGATATCGGTAAGTGGATGTTTCAATAAACCTTCAATGGCGCTCAAAGGGCCAGTCATCACGTCGGCACCGATTTTTGCACAATCAATCACATGCATCGTATGGCGCACGGATGCAGCCAAAATTTGGGTCTCAAAACCGAAATTATCATAGATATGACGAATCTCTGAGATAAGGTTCAGGCCATCAGTAGAAATATCGTCAAGTCGACCGATAAAAGGTGAGACATAGGTTGCCCCTGCTTTTGCGGCCAACAAAGCCTGACCTGGTGAGAAGACCAAGGTACAATTGGTTTTAATGCCCTTATCAGAAAAGTATTTTAAGGCTTTGACACCATCTTTAATCATAGGCACTTTGACCACGATCTGGTCATGGAGTTCAGCCAAGGCCTCCCCCTCTTTGACCATACCTTCGAAATCGGTTGAAACTACTTCGGCAGAGACATCACCATCTACAATAGTACAGATATCGACATAGTGCTTTAAAATATTATCATGACCGGTAATGCCTTCTTTGGCCATTAATGAAGGGTTTGTGGTAACACCATCCAAAACACCCAATTGTTGGGCTTCACGAATTTGGTTGAGATTTGCCGTATCTATAAAAAATTTCATTGGTATATCTTTAGTTAATATTATTTACAACTTGTAGTGATTCAAAAGTAACTTTTCAAATACTTTATTCGGTAAAATTCCCTTTAAAAAAACCGAAAGCCTTTGCATAAATGTCCCGACCAGGTAGTGTGCTCCAGGTTTTTTTAGTTGAATAATGTCATGTACCTTTTTCGCGACCATGATAGGATCCTGAGCCTCTTCAACATCCTCGTTGATGGATTCCAAAGTCCTACCATAGGCTTTGTAAGGAGAGTTTTCAAGCACAGGTGCATGAAATCGCCCAGAGGCAATATTGGTTGCAAAATCCCCGGGAGCCAGATTGACCAAGTGGATACCAAAAGAACGGGTTTCCATTCGTAGGGCCTCTGTAATCAACTCTAGACTACCTTTAGTGGCGGAATAAATTCCCCGAAAGGGCAAACCCATGTAACCGGCAATTGAAGTAATGTTAATCACTAATCCTTGTTGATGTTTTCGCATACTTGGCAAAACCGCCTGAATCATTCGTATTGGTCCATTTAGATTCGTATCGAAAACTTTATTGATTTCTTCAATAGGGGTTTCTTCAATGGGCCCGGTAATGCCCACTCCCGCGTTATTGACCAAGACATCTATACGTCCTTCATTGGCGAGAACAGTATTTACGGCCTTTTCAATACTTTCTGGTTGCTTTACATCAAGCTCCAGAAGTGTAAAATGGTCAAAATCTGCGTACTTGTCGAGACTCCTTGTCGTACCATACACTTTCATTCCCTTTGAGGTAAGGTAAATACCGGTTGTTTTCCCGATTCCTGAAGAACCGCCAGTGATGAGAACAACTTTATTTTCCATATTGAGAAGACGAAAATGCTTGACAAAAATCCACAAAAAAAGGCAAGCTACCTACATCGCACCGCTACAACCACATACCCTTGCTGCGTTCCCGCC
>CAYNUM010000671.1:0-1644 GCA_964400025.1 uncultured Croceivirga sp. | reverse complement strand
TCTCCTTGACCAAAAAATGATTATTATCAAATTTCAATATTGCAGGATTGTTGGTTTCAACAAAAATAATATTGTATTCTTTCATCATAGATATTTTAATCAAAAATACGACAGAATTATGGGGATTAAAATTTATAATATTATCTTGTTAAATTCGTTATGTACTTGATTTGACAGCGCTGTTTTGAACACTTAGCCCCATATCTTGATGAAAAAATTGCTGATTTTATTTTTGTTCGCCTTCATTTTTAGTCTGAGTTCTCGTGCTCAAGAAGGAATACCCGTATACTTTGATTATTTATCCGATAACTATTATTTGGTGTATCCATCAATGGCCGGTATTGGCCAGGGAGGTAAAATTCGATTGACCGCACGCCAACAATGGTTTGATGTGGACAATGCCCCAAATTTACAAACGCTAAATGCACACTTTAGGGTGGGCGAACGCAGTGGTGTCGGTGGTATTTTATTTAATGATTCAAACGGATTTCATTCTCAAACAGGTTTCAAGGGTACCTATGCGCACCATCTGCAATTAGCGGGCGATTTTAGAACATTGAATCAATTGTCTTTCGGATTGAGTGCAGGTTTTATCTTAAGCAGTTTGGATGAGACTGAATTTCGTTCTGTTATTCCCGATCCAATTGTAACAGGAGTGAAGAACACCACAAGTTACTTTAATGTTGATTTGGGGGCATCTTATAACTATTTTGAATTTTATGCCCATGCCGCCATTCTCAATATTTTAGGAAGTGGTAGGGATTTGTATACTGCGGCTGAATTTGACAACCTTCGTAGGTATTTGATTTCTGTAGGATATGTTTTTGGAAGAAGCAGCTTTCGGGTAGAGCCTTCTGTTCTTTTTCAATTGACAGACTTTACGCAAGAACAGACCATTGATATCAATGCGAAGGTTTACAAAGATTTGAACGAAACAACCACTTTGTGGGGTGGACTTTCATATCGTAGAAGTTTTGATGGTGCTCAATTTCAACAAGATGGTACCTTCGGTGAACAGCGACTTCAATTGTTCACACCCATAGCTGGAATCAACATCAACCGATTTATGTTTTCTTATAATTATTCCTATCAAACAGGTGATATACGATTCGACAATGGCGGCTTTCATCAGATAACTTTGGGATACGATTTCGGAGAGAAAGCTGAAAATCGCTATGATTGCTATTGCCCGGCAGCAAATTATTAAATGGTCATTCCGCACCTGTAGTATCAGAAATTTATCTTTTCGATGCTATTCTCAGATGCGAAATGACACTCACCAACCAAACTACTCCCAGGTGTAGTTTTTTCTAGCGGCTTGTTTCTTAATGGCTTTGACCATAGCATTTTCGAGTTCACCTTTTTGTTCTTTTTGCTGTTCGGCGATATAGGCTTCTCGTTTTGCATTTACCGATTGAATTTCTTTTTGAATCTCAGCACGCCTTTGCTTTTTTTCGGCAAGAAACTTTTTGATTTCTGATTTTGATTTTCCCTTAAGTTCGGCTGGTAATTCTTCCAATTCCAGTTCTTCGACGACCATCTCGTTTTCTTCTGCCGCATCAACAAGATCCCAAGTTGAATTTTTATACAATCGCGAACTTTTGCTTACCGCTCGTTTTACGGCCACCGATTGTTGCATATCAT
>CAYNUM010000670.1:0-1647 GCA_964400025.1 uncultured Croceivirga sp. | reverse complement strand
TTCTTTTCAGATTCGGGAAAACGATAAGCATCCTGCTTGTTTTTTTCATTCATCGTGTAAAAGGTCTTCCCATAATCCTCAGAAACCTGCACATAATTGTTCATCAAGTACAAACGGCCTTGCTGATGCGGCGAGGCATATAACTCTTGATAGTAATGGGGACCCGTACCACCCGAAACGGTATTGGACTGTTTTGTCCATGAGGCTCCTCCATTGGTAGATCTATAGATACCTCCTTTTTTTCTATCAGTTTCAATCGCGGCATAAATGGTTTCATTGTCGAAAGGTGAAATGGCCAATCCGGTTTTTCCGAGATTTGAGCTTGGAATTCCATTTTTCAAAGGCTTCCATGTTTTACCGCCATCAACCGATTTATGCAATCCTGAGCCAGGCCCACCACCCATATATGCGGCCACTGTACGGTGCCTGTCCCATGTAGCAGCATAGAGTACATCGGTATTTGTTGGGTCTATTGCAATGTCGGTAACCCCGGTCCACTCAGAATCACCGAGTGTTTTTGTCCAGGTTGTGCCACCATCTTCTGAACGGTAAAAACCGCGTTCGCCACCTTTACTCCATAACGGACCTTGTACGGCGACAAAAATTCTTCGGGAATTTTTGGGATCGACAATGATTTTGGAAATGTGTTCGGAGGCTTTTAACCCCATATTTTTCCAGCTCTTACCCTCATCGTGGCTTACATAGATTCCGTCACCGAAACCGACATGACGACCACCTACATTTTCACCGGTGCCCACCCAAATGGTACTCGGATTGGTGGGGTCGATGGTTACACATCCAATGGAGTAACTGGACTCGTTGTCAAAAATTGGTGTAAAAGTCGTACCTGAATTGACTGTTTTCCATACCCCACCAGAACCCACGGCAATATACCAAGTACTTTCATCTTTAGGGTGAATGGCAATATCGGCTATACGACCTGAAGTAAGGGCTGGACCAATATTTCGAAATTTGAGTCCCTTGAAGATATCATCTTTCTTTTTATCGTCTTGCGATACAACAGGAGCAATAAAAAGTAAAACGAGAACAAGGGAAAATAGCGCAGAAATTCTTTGCGTTTTCATAGAAGTGTTCTTTTGGTTAATCAGTAATGAAAGATAACCAAATTCACACTTTCAATACCCAAAATTCACATCATTGGATATAAAAAAAAGCCCCTAAATAGGGGCTTTAACATTACCTTATGATAATTTATAGCTTAATGTTTTGAGTCATGCCATTGGCGTAGGTTAAAACCGCGGCATCATCACATGTTCCATCACCAAAATCAATATCGACAACCAGCTCATTCACGCTAACGTTCATTGCACCTTCTGTCCAATATTGACAAGTAAGGGGTCTTGAAACATTTCCACCAACGGTATAGGTATTACCATCTTTGGTAAAGGTCCATATTCCTTGAAGGTTCCAAAGGGTTTCTTCTCCTTCCTCAAATACGAACGACAATACTTTAGTACCAGCTTCGGTCACCCCGCTGCCATCTTCATATTCCAATGAGATGTTACTACTAATCTCAAAAGAAACAGTTTCTTCATTGGTAAGGCTTAAAGTATACGAACGTGTTCCGTTTACTTTTGTAGTGCCTATAAAGAAGTCGCTAAAGGTCGAGGTGTAGGTCGAGCTTGA
>CAYNUM010000669.1:0-1665 GCA_964400025.1 uncultured Croceivirga sp. | reverse complement strand
TATCTGAGACCGATAAGACCGAATTTTTATCCTTTATGGATGAACTCGATGCTGAATATGAAACCCTTCGTGAAGAAATGCGAAACAACCTTGATAATGAGCGCGTATTAGAGGCCATTGTGGCCAACTATAAGAAACGAATTGAACTCATTGAAAAATTATTGCAACAGATAAACGATGCTAAAAAATCCGATGAAGATTATGGCTACACTTTATAAAACACTGTTGGGGATAGCAATATTGTTATTCTCAGTACAGCTCAGCACGGCACAAGAACGCCTCTCAAAAACAATTGAAGAGAACTTTCCATTGGGCAACGGAGGAGAACTGATGTTAGAGAACAAATATGGCAACCTCACTATAACCGGTTGGAATCAAGACAGGGTTTCCGTCAAAATTGATGTTAAGGTCAACCATCGAAAATATGACACTGCAAAAGACTTGTTAGGCCGTATTGATGCCGAAATAAAGTCCAGTAACGGTTATGTCTCCATAGCTTCAAAAATTTCGAATAAGAACACTGGCTGGTTTGCTGATTTTTTCAATCGCAACAATCCGATTGACGTCGACCGCAGTCGCGTACAAATTGATTATGAGGTTTTCTTACCAAAGAAAGCTAAGCTCAAGGTGACCAATCGATTTGGTGACGTTGTGATTGAAGATTGGAGCGGAGAATTAACTACGCTTATTGAACATGGAGATCTTTGGGTGAATGAAGATTTGGGAAAGGCTGATATCATTTTAAAATTCGGTAAGATTAAGGCTAGAAATCTAAATTATGCCAGTCTCAACCTTAAAAATGGAGAGCTCAATATGAATAACGCTAAAAGCCTCCGCTTAAATAGTAGCGGTACCGATATGGCATTAGGTCAAGTCAATGCTTTGGAAATCTACTCCAATAAAGATGATATTTCGATGGAGGAAGTAGGAACCATTTACGGCAACCTAAAATTCACCACATTGAATTTGGAAAATTGCTCTCAAGATTTGGATTTGACCCTTAAGATTGCAGACCTCAGGGTACGTCAAATATCCAACGCGACGGCTGAAATTAGTATCGAGCAAGAATCTTCAGATATTATGCTAACGGTCACTGAT
The DNA here is from genome assembly GCA_964400025.1 of uncultured Croceivirga sp. GTDB lineage: Bacteria > Bacteroidota > Bacteroidia > Flavobacteriales > Flavobacteriaceae > Croceivirga. The sequence goes on along the minus strand of CAYNUM010000669.1, from coordinate 567 downwards.
TTTTCTCACCGCTTCGATGCGACCCTGGAACAGGGGGTGGTTCGTTTACCGAAATCTTTTGAAAATGTAGATTCTAAACTGTTGGATAAAGGGAGTCGATTACGAGAAATACGAGCGACCTATGGCACTGAGAAAAAAGGATTGATTTCCATCAATGGAATCAAGGGAATTGTAACAATTAACGATTAAAAAAGTCATACAATGCAACCTTTCAAAAACTCCATTGTCTTTAGAAGAAATCAATCAAAAGAACACATCAATATGAACAATCAAAAAATAGTAGTTTTCCTCGCTCTACTCAGCAGTGTTTACTCTTTTGGCCAGCAAAATGATGAGGATTACATCACTTTCAATGACCGCAGAAATGTAGTGCACGGTGTTTACGTCGGCTTAGGTATGGGTTATGGTGAAATAGAAGGACAAGACACGTTTATAGGAACTTTCAAAGTCGCTTATGTAGCCAACCAACAATTTGAAGGTGGTTTTTTGGCAAGAGGCCTCTATTCCGAACAGGCTGTATTTAATCCGCAATCCGGACAAAACGATGACCTGTTTGCGGGATATGCC
>CAYNUM010000668.1:0-1672 GCA_964400025.1 uncultured Croceivirga sp. | reverse complement strand
CAATTGTCTTGCCTGCACAATATGACGTTTTCTGGTTTTGGATTGTAAAGTTGCGACGTCCATTTCAAAGTAATCAGAAACTACTTTTTGAATGTAATCAATAGATACTTCGCGTTTTGTGTTTTTGACAAATTTTTCAACTATCTGTTGAGCCAGTTCCAAGGTCACTTCTTTTCTGGTGAAAGAAGCTTGTGCAATCAAGGAGATAATGGCACCTTCAAGTTCACGAATATTTGTCTTAATATTCTTGGCAACGTGGTCAACAATTTCGTCTGACATTTCAACCCCATCTCTGTAGAGCTTGTTTTTCAAGATTGAAACCCGTGTTTCATAATCAGGACTCTGCAATTCAGCTGAAAGCCCCCACTTGAACCTTGAGAGTAATCGTTGTTCAATGTCTTGCATATCAACGGGTGCCTTGTCAGAAGTCAAAATGACTTGTTTGCCATTTTGATGCAAGTGGTTGAAAATATGAAAGAATACATCCTGAGTTCCCGATTTACCGGAAAGGAATTGTACATCGTCAATTATGAGTACATCAATAAGTTGATAGAAATGTATAAAATCGTTTCGCGTGTTCTTCTTAACCGATTCAATGTACTGCTGCGTAAACTTTTCGGCTGAAATGTAAAGAACCGTCTTTTCTGGGTATTTATCTTTGATTTCAACACCGATGGCATGAGCCAAATGGGTCTTGCCCAAACCGACTCCACCAAATACCATTAAGGGATTGAAAGAAGTTCCACCGGGCTTATTCGCCACGGCCATACCTGCCGAACGCGCCAAGCGATTTGAATCTCCTTCTAAGAAGTTATCAAAATTATAGTTCGCGTTTAACTGGGATTCAATTTTGATATTTCTGATTCCTGGAATGACGAAAGGATTCTTTAATTCAGGATTTTTGGAAGTAATCGGTACATCCAACTCCTGAGGTGTCATTGCAGAACGATTTGAACTTGGTATTTTTTCAGTAAATGACTCTTTGTTCCCATACTTGTTTTCCATCTTGATAAGATAGATAAGCTTAGCATTGGCACCGAGTTCTTTTCTTAAGGCAACCTTTAAAAGTTTGACGTAGTGCTCTTCTAACCACTCGTAGAAAAACTTACTCGGTACTTCAATACTTAGGGACCGGTCAGTCAGCTTAACCGGCTTAATGGGAAGAAACCAGGTTTTGAACGCCTGCGGTTGGATATTATCTTCGATAAAAGCCAAACAATTTTTCCATACGGAAGACGCAGTGACACTCATGCTGAATAGTTCCTTAGTTTGTGGTTAGTTAGTTTTACCGGTTAATTCAATAAATTCTGGGCGGTTCATCAAGTATTTAACCTGCGACAAATATGTGTACAAAAAACCTAAAAAAAAAATCAAATTCCAGTTGAAATAATACTTTTTTTTTCGCATGTTTTGGCACGAAAAAACAAAGCTTATAAATATATAGTTTTTCATGACATATTATGGCTTTAAATAAAATTTCTTTCAGGGTTCGTTACAGCGAAACCGACCAAATGGGCATCGTTTATCATGGTAAATATGCTGATTATCTGGAGATTGGACGTACGGAATGGTTGCGAAGTTTAGGAATTACCTACAAGCAGATGGAAGAGGAAAATATTAGTCTACCTGTAATTCACCTACAGATTGATTACAAAAAGTCTGCTAAATACGA
>CAYNUM010000667.1:0-1683 GCA_964400025.1 uncultured Croceivirga sp. | reverse complement strand
TTTGAATTTGAGGGTCTTCACGTTTTGATTGTTGAAGACAATAAAATCAACCAAGTCATTACCAAAAAGATGCTCGCCAAGAAAGGTATCACTTCTGATATTGCGAATAATGGCAACGAAGCGATAGATGCGGCAAAAGCAAATGAATACGCCTGTATTCTAATGGACATTCACATGCCTGGCATTAGTGGAACCGAGGCTACCATACAGATTAGGAAATTCAATCCAGAAATTCCGATTATTGCCTTGACCGCCATCTCAATGGAAGACAGTCTAGATGAGTTCTACGCCGCTGGCTGTAATGCCGTGGTGACAAAACCCTTCAAACCCGAGGTTTTCTATCAAAAAATTGGTGAAAACGTTTTCAAAACTAATGTTAGCAATAGGGCTTAAGCCTATCTTCAATTGCGGTTAGAAGTAGTTCCTCACCGTTTTCCAAAAATTCATGTGCTATTCTTATATAATGGATGTTTTCAAGCGTATCGCCCAATCGTGTAAAATCCTTTTCAGTCGTAATGACATTTGGTCTTTTCTTAATTTGCGCTATCTCAGAAGCAGTAAAACTGTGATGGTCGGGGAATGTTAAATGTTCAAATTCCACGTTAAGACCATTTAAAAAGCTGACAAGTGGTTCAGGATTTGCAATTCCCGTAACTAAAGTGAATGGCTTGTTTTCTAAATCCTGTAAACTCAAATTTGAACGGTATCCATAAAGCACTTCATCATAGATTAGTCGAGAAAACAAGACAATTTGGTTTTGTGAACGTCTCAAACCTTGTGCGAACACTTCCATTTCACCGCTGGAGACGTCCGAAGGGCATTTGGTCACTATAATACAATCAGCTCGCTGGGCCGCTTGTTTTGAATCCCTAAGGTCCCCAGTGGGCAAGTACCAATCATTATCAAACGGATTGGCATAGGTGGTAAGTAAAATTGAAAATGAAGGTTTAACTTTTCGATGCTGAAAAGCATCGTCAAGAAGAATCAAATCAGGTTCTACGGTTCTAACCAATTCTTCAATACCATGTTGCCGGTCAGCATCTACGGCAACAAAGGCCTTCGGAAATTTTTGATGTATTTGAAAAGGTTCATCGCCCAGGAGTTCTACGTTGGCATCCTTACCCGCAAATTGATAGCCTTTTGATTTACGTTTGTAACCCCGACTCAATACAGCCAATTTGTATTCACCTCCTAATTTTGAAATTAAAAATTCAATCATAGGGGTCTTTCCTGTACCACCAACACTTAAATTACCAACACAAATCGTAGGTATATCGTATGACTTAGAGCTAAAAATATTAGCATCATAGAGCAAGTTTCGAACATAAACAACACCGCCATAAACCAGCGAAATTGGCCATGCCATTTTACGTAACAACCGCATACAACGAAAATATATATTTTATCTTAGAAGCTTAATTTGCGCTTATGACGGTTACAGAAGTTGGTAAGTTATTAGATAGTTGGGCACCTCTGCACTATGCGGAAGAATTTGATAATGTGGGCCTTCTTGTGGGGAATCCTACTATGGAGGTAGGAGGTATTTTAGTGACCTTGGACACGCTAGAAAACGTGGTCGAAGAAGCCGTCGCAAAGAATTGCAATCTAATTGTCAGCTTTCACCCAATTATTTTTGGTGGACTTAAAAAACATGCTTTATTGGTAGAAGTAAAGTAATTAAGT
>CAYNUM010000666.1:0-1684 GCA_964400025.1 uncultured Croceivirga sp. | reverse complement strand
CTTGAAAAAAACAATTTAATTTTTAGCAAATGCCGGAACAATGGTTTCAAAAATGGGTTTCATTATTTTGTCATCATCTCGGTCAAAACCTGAGATGACCATGGTCAAATCAAGTTCTTCCACGACTATAACACGCTGTCCACCACCTCCCCAAGCCAAGGTCATATCATAGCTTTTGTTCCCAACTTGTACCGGGGTATGGTACCAAAAATATCCGTAACGATAATTCTTGGGCATCCAATCTATCGCAGGTTTCACAAGACCACTAGTAGCTTTTGTTAAATAGGCTGCAGAAATGAACTGCTCCCCATTCAATTTACCTCCGTTTTGTACTAATTGTCCAAACTTGAGCATATCACGAGGCATAATACGGGCCCGCCATCCCGCTTGTGGCAAACCACTGGCGTGATTGGACCATTGGTAATTGGTAATACCCAGTTTGTCTAGAAATTCTTCCTGTATAAAGTTTTCTGCTGTTCCAGGCACCACAGCATCAATAACGGTCATAACCATCATAGGGTTAAAATTGCCATATAAATAAGTTTGAGTCTCATTGGTAATAGGCTCGCTACGTTCAAAAAGTGTCTGCACCAATCCCTGCCCTTTTAGTTTGACAGAATCATTTTCAACTTCTTTCCATTTTTCGCGGTCAATCGTTAATCCCCCTTGCATAGTCAATGCCTTATGCAACGTGATTTTTTCGGTTCCTTTCGTAAATTTTTTAGAATCTAGTTTCTTCAAGAACTCCGTTATAGGTTTGTCTAGATCGTCCATGCTCAAATAGCCTAACTGAATTGCTCTTCCCAAAATCAAGCTGGTATAGCCTTTTACCGCAGAAGCTTGTCCGTGTGGCAAATTGATACGTCCTTTTTTATAATAGGACTCAAAAACAAGCTCGTTTTTGTGCGAAATGAGCAGGGCATCGTAGTTCCCATATGTGCCCTCAAAAATTTCTTGGGCAACCTTTAAGATTGCATTTTTTTCATTACTACCCACCGATAATTCTCCAACTGATATTCCATCTTCCCTATCATCGGGAGCTGTGCTAACAAAGGAATTATTAAGGTGGGGGATTTCCCGGAATGAAGCTTCATAATTATCAACTGCGATAGGTGACATTGAAGATGACAACCAGGCGACACTTTCTACTGCGATCCTAGGGAAAGCGGTTTGGTGATTTCCTTCAATGGTTTTGCTCTGCATGGATACCTTTAAATTTTTTCTATCCCTAAGCAAATCCTTAAATGCCTCAGTAGTTTCATCCCTTTCTTTCTCCAAGGTGCCATATGCCATAAATACATTGGCATGCAATGCCTTATCCTTATCCGACTCGGCAGCTACAAGTTTAGCATTGATCTCCGATAGATAGGATAGTGTGCCTTTGTTCAATGGGCTGCCAAGAACGTAATTATCAAAAGTATCGGGTTGCGTCAGCAGTATATAAGCACCGAACCCTCCACTTAATGAGTACCCAAAGTAGCTACGACTGTTGGGGTCGGTACGATAGTTTTTATCAACATAATTGATCACATCGTTCCGTATAAATGCCAAATGATTTTCGGCCTGTCCAAATTTTAACAAAGGATGATTAGGGTTTGACTTTTTCCAAAATGAATAATCAGTAAAGCGGCTGGCATGTGCCCCATATTGTTCCATTAAATCTTCTGCGATGTCCTTCTGCCAA
>CAYNUM010000665.1:0-1692 GCA_964400025.1 uncultured Croceivirga sp. | reverse complement strand
ACGAGGATTCTGCTAGAACTGCGGCGGCCGTTTTACGACAGAAGGGTGTGAATACTGTCATCATCACCATGGGAAGTAAGGGTGCGTACGTGCTCTCTAATGATTTGGATGAATTGATTCCCACACAAAAGGTAAAGGTGGTCGATACTACTGCCGCCGGAGATACGTTCAATGGTGCTTTGGTGGTTGCCCTGGCCGAGGGAATGGACTTGAAATCGGCCGTTGAATTCGCTAATCGGGCTGCGGCCCATGCTGTAGGAATTTTGGGGGCCCAAACCTCAGCTCCCTTAAGAAGTGATATTGAAATAACAACCAAAACCAATTAGTCATGTTTATACCAGCAACCTATGCTTTAGCCGTTTTTCTTTGCGTTATTACCATGTTCTGTTGGGGATCTTGGGCCAATACCCAAAAATTGGCCTCTAAATCATGGGCCTTCCCTTTGTTTTATTGGGATTATGTCATCGGAATTGTCTTGCTGACCCTGGTTTTTGGATTGACCTTGGGTAGTACCGGGGAATTTGGAAGGGGGTTTCTGAAAGATCTTAGCCAAGGAAGTCAAGAGTCCTATTGGTCCGCATTTCTTGGGGGAGTGATTTTTAATATCGCCAACCTATTGATTGTCGCCGCCATTTCAGTGGCGGGAATGGCGGTGGCCTTTCCCGTGGGTATCGGAATTGCATTGGTTTTGGGCGTCGTAGTCAATTATTTGGCGAATCCCGTCGGAGACCCTTTGGTCTTGTTTTTAGGAGTGGGTTTCGTGGCTGTCGCTATTATTTTGGATGCCTTGATTTATAAGCGATTGCCCAACGGCAACAATGCTTCAGTGGTGAAAGGGCTGTTACTGTCCATTGCGGGTGGCGTATTAATGGGTTTCTTTTTTCGGTTTGTAGCCGCATCGGTTTCCACTGATTTTGTAACTCCTGAAGCTGGGCTCTTTACCCCATATAGTGCGGTGTTTGTGTTTTCATTGGGGATTTTCGTCTCCAACTTTTTGTGGAACAGTTGGTTTATGTACAAACCTATTGATGGGAAAAAAGCTACCTACAAAGACTACTTTAATCTGGGAACTCCAAAATTGCATCTGATAGGTATTTTGGGTGGTGTTATTTGGGGCATTGGGATGTCTTTAAGCATGATTGCATCAGAGAAAGCGGGCTTTGCTATTTCCTATGGGCTTGGGCAGGGTGCCACTATGGTAGCAGCTGCTTGGGGCGTTTTTGTTTGGAAAGAATTTAAGGAAGCTCCCAAAGGTACCAACACCTTAATTGGATTGATGTTTTCGTTGTTTATTGCGGGTTTGGTTTTGATTGTATATTCGAGGTTTTACTAGTGAAAGGAAGGAAACTCCCTTGTGGAATTGCTTAGGGCAATTAATTAGAGGCCTGGTTGTGCTTTCTTATTTATCACCAACTGGTTCTTTGAACAATTATTGACTTATTGTCGGATAGAAAAGCAACATAAAAATATATCCCTCCATCCCTGGTCATACTAAATTCTCGTGTCAGTTGAATGTCATCAAGTTTCTTTAAAATTTTGACTAGTTGTCCGTCCGACAGTTTTTGTTCATTTTCTTTAAGTCCATGTTCAAGCAAGTTTTTTGGTAAGTCGTTATAGAAATCAGATTCAACCTCAATTAATGAGACAGAAGTGTAATCTCCAAAATGGTCAGGAAAACTGGCGGTCTTGTAT
>CAYNUM010000664.1:0-1697 GCA_964400025.1 uncultured Croceivirga sp. | reverse complement strand
CCTTCATCAGAAATTCGACCGAAGTCGTTTGCAATTATTGCATAAGCGCATTAGACGCCAATCTAAATTGGATGCTGGTGAGTTTCCTACATTCCCGGCAGAAACCGCACAGACAAGAATGATGAATTGGCAGATTCCCTATATCCCAGAGGATTTGCAAGATAGACGTGTTGAGATTACCGGTCCGGTCGATAGAAAGATGGTCATTAATGCCTTGAATTCAGGCGCTAAAACCTTCATGGCAGATTTTGAGGACAGTAATGCACCCTCTTGGGAAAACTGTATGGAAGGCCAGTATAACCTCTTGGATGCCAATAAGGGCACCATTAGTTACTATGATATCAAAAAGGAAAAATCGTATCAGCTTAATGAAGAGGTTGCTTTGCTTTTAGTACGTCCCAGAGGCTTGCATTTAAACGAGCGCCATATACTCATCAACAATGAAGAAGCGTCTGGAAGTCTAGTTGATTTTGGACTTTATGTATACCACAATGCAAGGATACGAATGCAGAATGGATCGGCACCTTATTTTTATTTACCAAAGCTGGAGCATTATTTAGAGGCACGTTGGTGGGATGAGGTGTTCACTTTCGCAGAAGAATATTTGAGCATTCCGGTTGGCACGTTCAAAGCAACGGTTTTGATTGAGACCATTACGGCCAGTTACCAATTGGACGAAATTATCTATGAGTTGAAGAACCACATAGTAGGACTCAATTGCGGTCGTTGGGACTATATCTTTTCCTACATCAAAAAATTCAAAAACCACTCCGAATTTATTTTGCCTGATCGCGATCAGGTCGGTATGACCGTACCTTTCATGGATGCCTATTCTCGTTTGGTCATTCAGCGATGCCATAAAAGGGGAATTCATGCCATGGGAGGTATGGCCGCACAAATACCAATAAAGAACAATCCCGTCGCTAATGAGGCCGCTTTGGAAAAAGTGCGCTTAGATAAAGAGCGTGAGGTTATGAACGGTCATGACGGTACATGGGTTGCTCATCCAGCATTGGTGCCGATTGCCATGGCGGAGTTTGACAAACATATGCCTGGAGCCAATCAATTGGACAAGATGCGCGAAGACGATAAAATCACTGAAGCAGACCTGATTGCAATACCTAAAGGTACCATTACCGAAGAGGGCGTAAGAAAGAATATAAACGTAGGCATACTCTATTTGGAATCTTGGTTACGAGGCAATGGCTGTGTGGCTTTATATAATCTCATGGAAGATGCGGCGACGGCAGAAATATCGAGAACCCAAGTTTGGCAATGGAGGAAGTACAATGCCCAATTGGAAGACGGCAGAAAGTTTACAAACGAACTATACGATGAAATCTTTGCGGAAGAGGTTGGAAAAATCAAACATTTGGTAGGTGAAGCAAATATGAACAGTACACAGTTTCAAAAGGCATTCGAGCTATTTGACGATTTGGTAAAGTCACAGGAATTCCAGGAATTCTTAACCTTAAAGGCCTATGACGAGCTTTAAGCTTCCACATAATTAAAAAACGAAAAAATCCCAAGAATGGGCGAACATTACCTGGGATTCAATTCAAATTCGAAAACATAAAATTATGGAAAAAAGGGAAAAGTTTCATAAACCTCTTGAGATTTGCCCCTTTAATACAACCATAACAAAAGTTTGATTCTAATCATACTCTGATTTAGTTGGTTTGGGTGCCCCCGTTTTA
>CAYNUM010000663.1:0-1707 GCA_964400025.1 uncultured Croceivirga sp. | reverse complement strand
CATATTGATAATGGCGGAGGTTCATTACAGGGAGGCGGCATAGATGCCCAAGGTTTGGTTACAGGATTTACAACCGGTTACACCGGCAATACCCAAGCAGTAATTGATTTAGGAGAAGACTCTTGTGCGGCTGATTATTTGGACAATGATCAAGATGGTGTGGACGATTTCACCGATTTAGATGATGACAACGACGGCATTCTAGATACCAATGAATGTGAAATGAACATTGCCAATCCTGGTTTTGAAAATTTTGATGCAGCTGCAAGTTTTCTTGAAGATTGGTCATTTGCTGGCACAGGTACAGCGGGGCAAGAAGGCACTATTGATGGATCTAATTATTTTAATGCCCCTGAAGGTACAACTTATGCATTCATAAATAATGATGCGAGTATCACCCTCAATGCTATAGCCAATTCTTTCGAACTAGGAAATTACACCCTCTCGTTACTGGTAGGCGATGGCATTGATTTCAACGACCCCTTTCGCAACGATGGACAAAGCACCATTGAACTCGGATATGTAGATGGAGCACTAAACTTTCAACCTGTAGGCACGTTAGTTGTCGAAAATTACGAAACTGTAAATGGTACGTGGACCGAATTCAGTCTTACAGTTGCCATAAATGGTGGCGATGCTGCCCTGGGCCAACCAATATCGGTTCGTATTACCCATGCCGAAAATGCTGCATTAAGACAATCACAGGGCAACTACGACCGAATTCTTGTTACAAAAGATACCGACCGTGACGGTCTTTCTGATTGTTTTGACCTTGATTCTGATGACCCTACAAACTCAAGTGGATGTTTTGATGTTCTTGAAGCTGGCCATATTGACGCAGGCGGTGGAGTTTTAGGATCATTACCGAATATCGACGGAACCGGTCAAGTTACTGGTTTCACTACAGGGTATACGGGTAATACAGAAGCAGTGCTCAACGGTGCAATTGAAACTTGTGCTGCCAACTATTTAGATAACGATGCAGACGGCACTGACGACTTTACTGATTTAGACGACGATAATGATGGCGTTCTTGATGCCTATGAATGTGAAATTCCTTTGGCAAACTTTGGCTTTGAAGATTTTGACGTTCCAAGAAATTATCTGGCTGACTGGTTTAATAACGGGGGAACTTCTGGACAGGAAGCAACAATTGACGGTAGTAATTATTTGAACGCTCCTGAAGGAGCGACCTATGGATTCATCAATGGGGACGATACCATGACCCTGAATACGGTTTTTGCAACCTATGAACAAGGCAACTACCAATTAAGAATATTGGTTGGTGACGGTATTGATGCCACAGACCCTTTAAGGAATGATGGGCAATCAATAATAGAATTAGGCTATCATGATGGGGACTACAACAACTTTCAACCCATAACCAATGGTGTGTTGACTATTGAAAACTACGAAACGGTGAATGGCACTTGGACCGAGTTTGTTATCAACGGAGAGGTAAATGCCGGCGATCCTGCCTTAGGGCAAGGGGTTTCGGTTCGCATAACACATACCGAAAATTTTGCACTTAGTCAATCTCAAGGTAATTATGACTTCATTCGTATTTATCGTGATCGAGATCAGGATGGAATAATTGACTGTTTTGATTTAGATTCCGATAATGATGGTTGTGACGATGCTACAGAGGCTATAACCTCAAATGGAAACACTGGGCCTACTTCAGCCATGTGGGATGCTACCGATACC
>CAYNUM010000662.1:0-1709 GCA_964400025.1 uncultured Croceivirga sp. | reverse complement strand
AAGTGAACGTATCGCAGGTTCCCTGCCCGGGCCGGGTCCTTTAACAAATACCTGCACTGTTTTCATACCCATTGTAGCGGCCTTTTTAGCCGCATCTTCTGCCGCGATCTGCGCTGCAAAAGGGGTTCCCTTTCTGGTTCCTTTAAAACCTTTTACACCACCGCTTGACCATGATAGTACATTTCCGTTAGTATCACTAACTGAAACAATGGTATTGTTGAATGTTGCCCTTATATTAACTATGCCTTCTTCAACAAATTTCTTAACTTTTTTTCTTCCAACTTTTTTCTTAGCCATTAATTAACTCCGCAATAATTCAACTATTTACCAACTTTCTTTTTCTTCGCAATTGCAGTCCCGCGTGGTCCTTTACGTGTCCTCGCGTTTGATTTTGAGCACTGTCCCCTGACCGGCAGTCCCTGCCTGTGCCTTATACCCCTGTAACATCCAATCTCAACAAGCCTTCTTATGTTGCCCTGTACTTCTTTCCTTAAATCACCTTCTACTGTGTACTGGTTTTCAATTATTTCTCTTAGTTTTGCAACTTCACTGTCATCAAGGTCTTTTGATCTTTTACTTACATCAATTGCAGCAGCATTTAAAATATCGATGGAAGTTTTACGTCCTACACCAAAAATATAGGTGAGTCCTACTTCAATTCTTTTATTTAATGGAATGTCAACTCCAGCAATTCTAGGCATAAATTAAATTCCTCCTTATACTACCCTTGCCTTTGCTTGTGTTTTTTATTAACACAAATCACTCTAACTACGCCTTTGCGCTTAATAATTTTACATTTATCACAAATCTTTTTTACCGATGCTCTAACCTTCACTGCAATCTCCAGCCAACTATTTTTTTAACCTATAAGTAATTCTTCCCTTTGTTAAATCATAAGGAGAAAGTTCAAGTTTTACTTTATCTCCCGGGAGAATTCTTATGAATCTTGTTCTCATCTTACCGGATACATATGCCAATATTACATGACCATTCTCTATCTCGACCCGAAACATTGCATTAGGCAGTGCTTCTAAGATAGTTCCTTCAAATTCCAGTCTTTCTTCTTTTGGCATTTACACCCCAATTATATTAATTTAATCTTGTTAAAACTTCCGGGCCATTATCCGTAATAGCCACTGTATGCTCAAAATGAGCTGAAAGTTTACCATCTGCTGTTACAGCAGTCCAGCCGTCATTTAAAATTTTTACTTCAGCAACTCCAATGTTAACCATCGGTTCAATTGCGAGAACCATACCTGGTTTCAGCTTTGTACCAAGCTGGGACATTTCTGTAACAAAATTAGGTACTTGCGGTTCTTCATGGAGGTTTTTTCCTATTCCGTGTCCTACAAAAGATTTAACGACGCTAAATCCGCTTTCCTCTACATAGTCCTGTATGGATTTTGAAATATCTTTTATACTGTTTTTTGGTGTAGCCTGGTCAATTCCCTTAAATAATGAGGCCTCCGTAACGTCAAGAAGCTTCTGGGCAATCTTGGAGATTTTACCTACAGGTACAGTTATTGCGGAATCACCGTAATAACCGTCAATATATGCCCCGAAATCTATTCCAATAATATCTCCTTCCTTCAAAACTGTGTCTTTTGACGGGATTCCGTGAACAACTTCATCGTTGAGTGCAACACAAACTGATGCAGGAAAGTTTGAATAACCTTTGAATGCTGCCACAAATGACTTCTTTTCAGCTA
>CAYNUM010000661.1:0-1710 GCA_964400025.1 uncultured Croceivirga sp. | reverse complement strand
TGGCGTGTTCAAGGCCAACACTTTTTAGGGCTTCAAGAATAAGTACTTCTTCATCTTGTCCTTTCATTCGTTCCGGGTGTCGGCGGAGTGGAAACCGTAGATTCTCTCGAACAGTCATTGAATCGTATAAGGCTGAGCCCTGGAAAAGAAAGCCAACCTCGGTTCGAATGTGGTCCAACTCTTCTCGATCGAGATCGGGTATGGATTTTTCAAGAACGATTACCTCGCCTTCATCTACTTCAACCAAACCCACCAGGCACTTGATCAATACGGACTTGCCCGATCCGGATTTGCCAACGATTACCACATTTTCATTGGGGTATAATTCAAGGTTAAAACCCCTTAGTACCTGATTTGAGCCAAAGGCTTTTTTTAAGTCCCTGATTCGAACCAGTGGTTTATTATTTTCCTGCCCGGATACAGGCTTAGAGTATTCTATGTTTTCTGACTGAGTCATTCTTTAAATTTCATAAAAAATATCTGCGACTAAAACAGCTAAAAAGTCAACCAGGAATAACATCAAACTTGCAATTACAACGGCAGAGTTGGCTGCACGGCCAACGCCTTCTGTTCCTTTGCCGGAGTTATACCCTTTATAACATCCTACCAAGCCAATGACAAATCCAAAGAAGAAGGATTTGATCGTAGCTGGAATTAAGTCACCAAATACCAGGTTTTCGAACACCTGACTGAAGTACAGATGAAAGCTTACGTTTCCCTTCATATTTTCAATCAAGAAAGAACCAAATAAACCGACTGCATCAGCGATGATTACCAATAAAGGTAACATAAGGATTGTAGCCCAAATACGGGTTACAACCAGGTATTTGAATGGATTGGTACCCGAAACCTCCATAGCGTCAATTTGTTCAGTAACTTTCATGGAACCAAGTTCTGCTCCGATGCTTGAGCCAATTTTTCCAGCGCAGATAAGAGCAGTGATCACTGGACCTATTTCCCGAACAATTGCGATTCCGACCATTGAAGGCATATAGGATACTGCTCCAAACTCAATCATGGTAGGTCGTACCTGTAGTGTTAAAACCAAGCCCATGATAAAGCCAGTTGTCGCCACCAGCACGAGCGAATTGTAGCCGATTAAATAACACTGGCGAAATAGTTCTTGCCATTCAAAGGGTCTACGAAATGCTTGTTGAAAAAATCGATAGGCAAATAGCGATAGTTGTCCGGTTTCGTCCAGGTAAGATGATATGCCTTTAGGAAGTGTATTCATACTAGAACTACTTAATTCACGGAACTTATTGACGTAGGCTGGTTGGTATCTGCTGTCAGAACCACCCTAACCCTTATACAAATCTGCTATTCTTTTACCGGCAAATGGTTGATAAAAGGCAGAAATTCAGGTGATAAATATCATTGGAAGCCAAAGGCTTAGCTAATTAATGGAGAGCAACAAGCAAAGGGGAATAGGTTAAGGTTATACTTCAATTACTTTGTTTTCTGCAACCACAAAAACCCGGTCTTTGGGCTGAAGATTCACCTCGGACATGCCGGTGAATTCTCCAAATGCCGGTAAAACTGCCTGATGCAGGCCAAAATGAAAGCAAGGTAAGCGAACCCCAGCGCTGCGGGTACCCATTCCCTGTAAACGGACACATGGGTGGAGGTGACCATATAGATTATAATGGTCGGCTGGAACGATTTCCATTGGATGATGTGAAAGAATAAAAGGGGAAAGTTTTAAGCCCT
>CAYNUM010000660.1:0-1711 GCA_964400025.1 uncultured Croceivirga sp. | reverse complement strand
CCTTTTCTTTTACTTCATCACTTAATCCATGCCATTCAGTGCCGAAAAAAAGCGCTGTTTTACCCGTAAATTCCAAATTATCCAGGGTTATTGAACGCTCATGCGGCGAAGTGGCAACAATATGATAGCCCATACCTTTTAATGCATCAATACATTCTGCGGTAGTGGCATACTTATGGACATCGACCCATTTTTGGGCGCCCATGGAGATATTTTTGTGCAAACGTTCTTGATACCGTTCTTCAACCACATGTACCGATTGCACTCCGAAAGAATCACAACTACGCACGACCGCACTGGTGTTATGAAGCTGAAAAACATCCTCTATGGCCACGGTTAAAAAGTTGGTCCGCTCCGCTAAGACCTGCACAAATCTAGCCTTGCGTTCTTCGGTCACAAAACCTTCCAAATATTCCAGTAAATCATGGTCGAACATAAGGGGAAGATAATGAAAATGGTATTTTTGGGATATGGGGAAACAACGTATCGTGGTGTTAACCGGGGCTGGAATGAGCGCAGAAAGCGGCCTAAAAACCTTTCGTGACGCCAATGGCCTATGGGAGGGTCATGATGTAATGGAAGTAGCTTCCCCACAAGGTTTTGCCAGAAACCCGGAGCTGGTTTTTGAATTTTATAACCAACGAAGAAGACAATTGCTCGAAGTAGCCCCCAATACAGGTCATACAGCTTTAGTCGATTTGGAAAACCATTTTGAGGTTCAAATCATCACGCAAAATGTTGACAACCTACATGAAAAAGCAGGTAGCTCAAATGTTTTACATCTACACGGAGAACTATTAAAAGTTCGAAGTACCGTCAATGAGGCTCATGTGCTGGACTGGACAAAAGATTTAAATCTTGGCGATTTGGACGAAAGTGGGCATCAATTGCGCCCGCACATTGTTTGGTTCGGTGAAATGGTACCCATGCTTGAACCCGCAATTGAAATAACGGCAAAAGCCGATATTTTGATTGTTATCGGCACCTCAATGCAGGTGTACCCTGCCGCCAGTTTAATCAATTATGTAGCGCATGGAACCCCCATCTACTTTATCGACCCCAGGCCCAGCATTCGGGAATCCGATTTCGAAAACCTGACGATTATTCCAAAGACGGCCACACTAGGTATGCCAGAGTTGGTCAACAAATTACTCGATAATTAAGTGCTGGTGACCAAAGAAAGCTTGACCAAAATATTGGCTTCTGGGCGGATTTCCATGGCAACCCGAGATGAGTTGGTGGCTTCCTTGATTCAAAGTGCTGAAGCCAGTTCTTTGACAGGCCATCTCCTTAAATTGGTTTATGCAGAAGATGAAACCGACTTGTGGCAAAGCAGCTGGGTATTCGACAATGTTATGCGGAAAAAATTAGTGCTCCTATTTCCTCATCTTGATGAGTTTTGTGAACAACTTGCCAATTTAAAGTCTGAGTCGGTCATTCGACCTATGGCGCACACCTGCGAGTTGTTGACTTTGAAGTATTTTAAGAAAAGAGACCCAAAGTTCATCGAAAGTCTTAAAACCCAACATTTAGAACAGATTGCAGAAGCCAGTTTCGATTGGCTTATTGGCGAACATAAAGTAGCGAGTAAAGTCTTTGCAATGACCAGCCTTTTTTATTTGGGTGAGAAATTTGATTGGATTCGACCCGAACTAAAATCAGTAATTGAACAACAGATACACGATGGCACTGCGGGCTTTAAAAGTAGAGG
>CAYNUM010000659.1:0-1715 GCA_964400025.1 uncultured Croceivirga sp. | reverse complement strand
GACAAATGCCCAAAAACGGGTCGTAAAGGAAATTCGAGATGATATGGGCAGTTCTGCTCAAATGAACCGACTGCTGCAGGGTGATGTTGGTTCTGGTAAAACTATTGTTGGACTACTATGCATGCTTTTAGCCATCGACAATGGTTTTCAAGCCTGTTTAATGGCACCAACAGAAATCTTGGCACAACAGCATTACAATGGCCTTAAAGACCTTTTGGTCAACATGAACGTAAAGATTGCCTTACTGACAGGTTCCACAAAACGTGCCGAACGTACATTCTTGCACAATCAATTACAAAACGGAAATCTGAATATTTTGGTGGGCACACACGCCGTATTGGAAGATAAGGTGCAATTTAAAAACCTAGGCTTGGCCATCATTGATGAGCAGCATCGTTTTGGTGTGGCGCAACGTTCTAAACTATGGCATAAAAATCAAGTGCCCCCACATATCTTGGTGATGACCGCCACACCAATACCACGTACCCTAGCAATGAGTTTATATGGAGACCTGGATATTTCTGTGATTGACGAATTGCCCCCTGGGCGTAAACCGGTAAAGACCGTTCATCGTTATGATGCCAATCGACTTAAAGTCTTTCGGTTTATCAAGGATGAAATCAAAAAGGGGCGGCAAATCTATATCGTTTATCCGCTGATACAAGAAAGTGAGGCTTTGGACTATAAAGATCTCATGGATGGTTATGAGAGCGTTGCGCGAGAATTCCCCAAACCCGAATATCAAATCTCCATTGTTCATGGTCAGATGAAACCACAGGATAAAGACTATGAGATGGAGCGCTTTGTAAAAGGCGAAACCCAGATTATGGTGGCGACCACGGTAATCGAGGTTGGTGTGAACGTTCCTAATGCCTCAGTAATGATCATTGAAAATGCGGAACGCTTTGGGCTATCGCAACTACACCAGTTGAGGGGTCGTGTGGGTCGTGGTGCCGAACAGAGCTATTGTATCTTAATGACATCCCATAAACTTTCAAATGAAGCCAAAACCCGATTGGAAACCATGGTCAAAACAAATGATGGTTTCGAAATTGCAGAGGTAGATTTAAAATTGCGCGGACCTGGTGACTTGATGGGCACGCAACAAAGTGGATTGTTGAATCTTAAAATAGCCGATATCGTGAAAGACAATCCAATCCTCAAAACGGCTCGATATTACGCGATTCAAACCTTGAAAGATGACCCAAAATTGGAAAGTCAAGAAAATCTGCCCATTCGAAAAGCGTACGCTCAGTTGGTTAAGGGTAAAGCCATTTGGGGCTATATCAGCTAATTCTTAAAACCGGGTTAAAGTTGCGTTAATTGCCAACGCATTGACTATAAGATGGTTCAAAAGTTAATATTTTAAAGGAAACAACGAGAACATGAAAAAACTAATTTACTTCTTCATTGTAGTCAGTATCGCTTTTACAGCTATTTCGGGCACCTTAAATACTGCCAGTGACAATGATGATATCAAGGCTGATTTTATCATTGGTAATCCCAACATTGAATCCATAAATGCCATGAATTTTGGTCCAGAGGGCATCTTATTTATTGGTGATTCAAAAAAGGCCACTGTTTATGCGGTTGACACCAAGGATACCGAGAAAAAAGAGAAAGGTGGTGAAATTAGAATTGAAGGGTTTGACGAAAAAATTGCCGCCGCACTAGGAACATCCGCGGATAATATCAAGATAACAGACATGGCGGTA
>CAYNUM010000658.1:0-1715 GCA_964400025.1 uncultured Croceivirga sp. | reverse complement strand
TAAGAGCGCTGGCATGGTACAAGATGGTATCACTAATCAACCCATCTGCCATCAAAATTGAAATTCCTCTAGCAATGCCAATAATAAAAGCTACCCCTAAAAGCTCACCTGCTCCTTTTACAAACGAATTGATGAAATGGGTTTCGCCCATCTTGGCAATGAAACCGATAAGAATGGCTCCAAAAAAGAAGACAGCTATCATTTCAACAAACCACCATTCCCATGCCACGACTCCGGTGACCATCAGTACAAAGCAAAGACTAAAAATCACCAAGATTAGTCGTAACCTTCCGTTAAGAATGTTGTTCTCTTCTATGCCTGAAACTTTAAAAAAGCGTTCAATAAAATCCTTTTGACTAAAAATAACTGAGCGTTTTGGGTCTGCTTTTACCCGGTTTGCATAACGCACAATGAAAAGGATGGTAAGGGTAAGACATATCACCAACATGGTGACCCGACCCTCAAGACCAGTGGTCCATTTGATTCCAGCCGCATCGGAAGCTATAATTGTAGAAAAAGGGTTCGTGGTCGAGGCCATAACCCCTACCTGAGACCCCAAGAATATACAAGCCACCGGAACGATGGCATCATATTTTGCCGCTAAAAAAACTGGAATAAGAATGGGCAAGAAGGCAATGCCCTCTTCCCCAAAACCGAAAGTTGTGCCGCCTAAAGCGGCTAATGTCGTTGTTGCTATGATGAGAATGAATTCTTTGCCTTTTAAAACATTTGAAAGCGATTGAATACCAGCACTAAACGCCCCTGACTGCTCAACAATACTGACCAGTCCACCAATAATCAGAACTAGAAAAATGATGTCTGCTGTTGCAATGATTCCTTTAATTGGGGCCTGAACGAATTCAGTAATACCCTGAGGACGAGGTTCCAGTTCTTGATAGGTGTCAGGGATGCTTATAGGTTTATATATGGAACCTGAGGTGAAACTTTCCAACGGAATCATCACATTCAACGATTCCAGACTTTGCTGGGCGCCCGGTAATTTTTCTGTGGAAGTAGAAGTCGTTTTTATAAAAACCTTCTCATCATCGTTATAGACAAGTGAAGCATACTGTCCGGCAGGAATAACCCAAGTTAACAATGCAACAAACGCAGAGATGATTAAAAGTATGGTCTGGGCCGCTGGAAACTTTTTGGTCATAGTATCAATCCACTTTTACGGGTTGGCTCAAATTATCATTGTTCATCTTCCAATATTCGTCTTCGTAAATTGAGGTATAGATTACTTCAATGGGGAAGGGATTGATTTCTTCATCCTCAATTCCTAGGTAGGCCAATAATTCCCCCAGTTTTTCTCTTGGAAGCACGTAGGTAAAGACCGGTCTTTCTTCACCTTGTGATATGGTTGTGCCCTTGCTAAGTGTAGCGCTTTGCGATAAATAGCCCAATTCAAGAACTTTGGGCAGTTCTGTTTTGATTAAATCTTCAATATCTATTGGATATTTTTTTCCATCATATTTGAAGTAGATGGAATCTATAATCGCTGGACCCAATCCCTTATTTTCAATAACCTCCTGAATGGACATCAAAGAATCTTTACCACCAAAATTTGTGGTAAAGTCCAATCGTGGTTTCACAGAGAGTTTGCTCTGTACCCGCATGATATCAGTTTGGTAAATAAAAATGGCCAGGGTGAGAACGCTAATGACCATGGCTGAAATACCTAGAATACGATCGGTATTCATCTTTTTCATAAT
>CAYNUM010000657.1:0-1718 GCA_964400025.1 uncultured Croceivirga sp. | reverse complement strand
AGCTCCTCTTGGACTCATTGACCCAAATTGTTTTGGGTGCCGCCGTTGGTGAAGCGGTACTTGGAAGAAAAGCCGGAAACAAAGCACCTCTTTATGGTGCCATCGCGGGTACAATTCCAGATTTGGATGTTCTGGCCAATTTCTTTACCGATACCATAACTGCAATAGAATGGCATCGTGGATTTAGTCATTCCATTTTATTTGCTGTCTTAATGTCCCCACTTTTTGGAGCGGTAATCAATAAATTGGAGCGCAGATTAAATCTCGGGTGGCAGTCTTGGTCAAAATTATTTTTTTGGGGACTTTTTACCCATCCACTATTAGATGCATTTACAACATGGGGTACACGTCTATTTTGGCCCTTTGATGTGCGTCTTGCCTTCAACTCCATTTTTGTAATTGACCCTTTTTACACCTTGCCGTTTTTAGCGTGTACCCTTTTGACTTTGTTTTATCGAAGGGATGCTAAAATAAGAAGGCGAATTAACCTTTTTGGTCTGTTTTTATCAACGGCTTATCTTTTTTCTACCCTGATAACCAAAGGAATAATCAATAAAAGGTTTGAGAGTGCCCTCAATGAACAGGGAATCGGATTCAAAAAAATTAGTACACGGCCAGCGCCATTAAGTACGATTCTCTGGAATGCCAATATTGAAACTGAAGATGCCTATCTTATCGGTGATTACTCATTTTTTGATACGGAACCGATAAGGTTTACCAGCTATCCCAAAAACAGAGAGGTCGCTAAATCGATGATGTCCTATCAAAATGTGAAACGTCTGATTGCAATCGCCGAGGGTTGGTACATTCTGGAGAAAAAACAGAACAAATGGTATTTCTATGATTTAAGGTTTGGATTGATTCCCCAAAAAAATGGGCCATCTTTTTTTGCGTTTTCCTATGAACTCAAAAATGAAAGTGGAACAATAATAGCAGAAGAAAATAGAAAAACGGGGCGTGATGCCAATTATTTGCTACAAGTGCTATGGGCACGTATCAAAGGACACCATCTTTAAATTTTATTAGATTGAAAAATAGATAACGTATGATGTTTACGGTTACAGAAATCTATGTGTATCCGATAAAAGGGTTGGGTGCCGTTAAACTCAAAAAGGCCACCGTTACTGAAACCGGGTTTGCCTATGACCGTTTTTGGATGTTGGTCGATAGTGATGGCGAATGCCTCACTCAAAGGGAGTCTCGAGAAATGGCATTGTTTCAAATTGAGTTGACCGATGCTGGTATTCAGGTAAGTTTTCGAGGGGAATCCCTTTTTATCTCCAATACTGCTCAGGAAACGCCAGAATTCATGGAATGTCATATCTGGGAAGATACCGTCATAGTGGCCAAAGAACCCAATACCATTGCGGAATGGTTCTCGAAACAGTTAAGACATCAAGTGTTTTTGGTGCGGATGGCTCCCGATTCAACACGTTACGTTAAAAGACACGCCCCTTCAAAAGTGCACTTTCCTGATAGTAGTCCCTTTTTAGTCCTGGGGGAAGCTTCATTGGAGTTACTCAATAGCAAATTAGAAGAACCGTTGTCTATGGACCGATTTCGCCCCAATATTGTCTTTAGTGGTGGGCAACCACACGAAGAGGACGATTGGCAAAAAATAACCATAGGAGAATCACAGCTTGAAAGCACCAAACTATGCGCAAGGTGTACCGTAACGACCATCAACCAACAGACGGCAGTAAAAGGGGAGGAGCCAC
>CAYNUM010000656.1:0-1726 GCA_964400025.1 uncultured Croceivirga sp. | reverse complement strand
ATACAGTCCTATATCAGCGTTGCTTACCCCTAACTTTTTATACATAATGACAGAAACGGTAACCACAATAACATAGGGCAACCCTTGTGCAAAGTATAAAATGGGTACCCACACCCAAGCTTTTTTATCCTTTTCAATCATAGTTTGCCTGCTCTTTATTTAGGTGTAAGGTCAATAGTCTACTTTCATTTCCGTAAGCGTCTACGATTACAATTCCAATAGGTCGTTCGGTTTGTTTCTTGGTGAGTTGTAAATAAGTACAGTCAGATACTTGACTTTCGGAAAGATAACTTTTTCCGATTAGATTTTTCGCTTTTTGATTTTTCGAATCATTTAGTTGGAAGTACAGTACAAATCTTGGAACATTGTCTTTATGTTCAACGCAAAATTCCAGCTTATTCTTTTGTGTTTCAAGGCTATTTATTTTAGGTATTGTAAGCGTTCTTTCCATTTTACTTTTTGGGGTAGGGTTTTGAGAGGGGCGCATATATATCTTCCTAAGTTTTCGTACCACTTTGTGGTGTTTGTTCATTAATGATTTAGCGCTGAAAAACACATTTCCACTTATATTATCGACATCTCTGGCAAGCAAAACTTGGTTTGGAATTTCATTTTTTTTATCCCAAGCTCTGTCAGGATTGTTCTTGATTTTATATGGGCCGTTGCCCATGTAAAGATTTGTTCTTTGCATGATATTTGCCCACCAAAGCGCTATTTTACGGTAGGATGCCCTGGGGTAATCCATGCTCCAATACGCCTGTGGAACCAAATAGTCCAACCAACCTTTTTCCATCCATAGTAGGGGGTCTGCATAGAGATCTTCGTATGTCGTTTGTCCCGCTTGGGTGTCAGAACCGTTTACATCTGTAGTTTTATTTTTCCATACTCCGAATGGACTAATGCCAAACTGCACCCAGGATTTTGTCTCTTTGATTGTTTTATGGACTTTTCGCACCAAAGAATCCACATTGCTCCTGCGCCAGTCGCCTAGCTCTTGATTTGGTAACCCATAACTTTGATAAGTCACTGAGTCATTGAAGACCTGACCTTTTATTTTATATGGATAGAAATAGTCATCAAAATGGATAGCGTCAATCTCGTAGTTTGCCACAACCTCCTTTACGATATTGGAAAATTTGTCCTGTACCGCGGGTAGCCCAGGATTATAATAGTATTTTTTGCCATACTTTACCATCCAATTAGGATGTTGGTAGAAATCGTGGCTGTTGGCCAGTGCTAATGTATCTAAATCAAAGGTTGCTCGGTATGGGTTGAGCCATGCATGGAATTCCATATTCCGTTTATGTGTCTCTTCTATCATCCACACTAAAGGATCATCGAATTCAATGGGAGCTAGACCTTCCTTGCCGGAAAGATATTTGGACCAAGGTGCTTTATTGGTAGGGTAAAATGCATCTCCGGCAGTTCGTATTTGAACAATGGCAGCATTAAAATTGAGTTTTTTGTAGAAATCTAAAATGGCAATAAAGTCCCTTTTTTGCTTTTCGCCAGAATCCAATTTGTTCTTGGGCCAGTCGATATTTACGACCGTCGCAACCCAAAACCCTCTAAATTCTTTTTCAGGAGTGTTTTTTTCGTACCGGTGGATTGAGCAGGACATTGTCAAAACAGCCAAACAAAAAAATGTAAAATATAGTCTCATTCCAATAAAAAAGGCCTACTTGAAGATTAAAGGTAGGCCTTGTCATGATTAACTTAAACTAAC
>CAYNUM010000655.1:0-1728 GCA_964400025.1 uncultured Croceivirga sp. | reverse complement strand
CACTGGCCAAGAAGACCTCCGTTAGATTACAAGAACCCTCGCTCATTAATTTCGCTGCATAGCGTACCCTTTCTTCATTGATAAAATCTGTTGGCGAGATTCCCATTTCATGTTTAAACACTTTATAAAAGTGGCTCTCGCTCATACAAGCTTTTTCACTCAACTCTTTAATGGTGAGGGGGTTCCGAATATTATCCCGTATATATTGAACAATATAGGCCAATCGCTTGCCCCCTGCCAGTTCTTCGGTTTTGGTTTGATAGGTCTTTCTGACATTGGTTTGCAGAATACGAATAATCAATTCTTGCACCATGTTGGAGACAAAAAAATCTTTTGAAGGGTGATTCTCAGTATATAGATAGACCAATCGCTGTAAGATTTGGAAAATACCATGGTCGTTGGTGAAATGAAAATTGTAGTCCATCAAATTCCATTCCTGACCATCACTTCTCGTCATACGCTCATTCATTAATTGGATAACGTACCGTAAACGGTCTTCTCCAATTTCCATGGCCAAACAACGTGTTGGATTATCTTCTCTTGCTTCTGGAAAATCTATGCTCATCAATTCATCGGCAGGCAAGATTAAAGATTCCCCCGGTAAAAATTCAAAGCCCGGTTTGTCCCTTAAGTGCATAACTTTCTTTCCTTGAAACATACTCGCCAAGACCGGAGTGTCAAATTGTAACTGTACCCGTTCCGCTCTTAAATGGGTTTCAAAAATATGCATAGCAGAATCCTCCAATTCATAGGATGTTTGGTTTTCTACCAAATCGACCAACTTACGAGATTGATAAAAAGATTCGGATAACTGCATAGTCTGTTTAATGATATTTTAAAAATTCAAAACAATATCTGATATTTCTTAATAAAAGGTACGTCTTTTTTGTTAAAACGATAAGAATTGATAGAATCGTTCATACGATTAATAGGATTGTTCAAAGTTTTAACTCCATTCACTCAGTAATTTGGCTATCAATGAATTATACAACAACCGATAAATTTTAAATACCTATGAGTGATGTAAGTACTACCGAAAAGAAGGCCTTGGTAACGCCACAGTTTAAAAACCAATACGAGAACTTTATTGGAGGTAAATGGACGGCTCCTGTCAAGGGTCAATATTTCGATAATATTTCTCCAGTAGATGGTGCAAGCTTCACCAAAGTCGCCCGTTCAACAGCAGAAGATATTGATTTAGCCATTGATGCTGCATGGGCCGCCGCGCCTGCGTGGAATAACAGTGCTGTTGCAGAACGTAGCAATTTGCTTTTAAAAATAGCGGATGTTCTGGAGCAAAACCTTGAAGTCCTCGCAAGAGCGGAGACTTGGGATAATGGGAAGGCGCTTAGAGAGACCATGGCTGCAGACCTACCATTGGCGGTAGATCATTTCCGTTATTTCGCTGGGGTTATTCGAGCTGAAGAAGGCACCGTAAGTGAACTGGACGCTACGACCATTTCAATGAATGTGAAAGAACCGCTAGGTGTAGTAGGACAGATTATACCTTGGAATTTCCCATTGTTAATGGCTGCTTGGAAAGTAGCTCCGGCACTTGCCGCAGGCAATTGCGTGGTGTTGAAACCCGCGGAACAAACACCTGTGGGAATAATGATTTTAATGGAATTGATTGAAGGTATCTTACCTGATGGTGTGCTGAACGTGGTCAACGGTTTTGGAATCGAGGCTGGAAAACCCTTGGCGTCAAGTTCACGAATCAATAAAATT
>CAYNUM010000654.1:0-1731 GCA_964400025.1 uncultured Croceivirga sp. | reverse complement strand
CTTTGGAGTCCAATGATGTTACGACTGTGGCCGATTTCCAAAAAATGGGTCAGCGTGGGTATTGTACCACCCATCTGTTTTTCGGTGACAAAGAAGACTGTACCGGTTGGTTGGTTGGTGAGCCAAACCAAGGGTTGCGTTATATGTTCTTGATGATGAACGGTGCCCGTATAGCCGTGGGGCGTGGAGCTGCGGCCATTGCGACTGGTGCATACCATGCATCGTTGAACTATGCCCATGAGCGTCCTCAAGGGCGTGAACTTCAAAGTTCTGGTAAGAAAGACGCTTCAACAGAGCAGACTCTAATTGTCAACCATCCTGATGTTCGAAGAATGCTATTACTTCAAAAGGCTATTACTGAGGGGTCATTGAGCCTAGTGTTCCTATGTTCAAAATATTATGATTTATCGGTTTCTGCCGCAGATGAACATGAGCGTGAACGATACAAGCTACTCTTGGAGATCATGACGCCAATTGTAAAGACCTATCCTTCTGAAATGGGTATAACCTCAATTAATAATGGCGTTCAAGTTTTGGGTGGCTATGGATTCTGCTCTGAATACATTTTGCAACAGTATTTGAGGGATATTCGAATTTCTGCCATTTATGAAGGAACTACCGGAATTCAATCTCAAGACCTTTTGGGTCGTAAAATTACCATGGCCAATGGTAAGGCACTCCAGTTGTTATCTGAAGAAATTAAACAATCCATTGGTGAGGCAATGGCTCATGAATCCTTGGCGCCTTATGCCAAAAAACTGGGTGCAAAACTAGAGCTAACCCAACAGTTATTACAATCTTTAATGGGTTATGCGATGCAAGGAGACTACCAACGTTTCTTGGCTGATGCTACTCCCTTTATGGAATTCTTTAGTACCATAGTGATGGCATGGCAGTGGTTGGTAATTGGTACAAATGCACAACAAGCTTTGGTTATGGGCTCTAAAGATCATTCTGAAGATTTCTATGAAAGTAAGCTGCATACTATGAAGTTTTATTTTAAGTATGAGCTACCAAAGACTCAAGGGTTGTCAGAAATTCTAATGGATAAGGAGGCTTTGACCCTAAATTCTGATAAAAAGATTTTCGCGTAAATGAGTGCTATAAAGTCGAAGTTTGATTTAACCGGAAAGGTCGCCATTGTAACAGGTTCCAGTAAGGGTATCGGTCTTTCAATCGCACAGGGCTTAGCTGAAAATGGGGCCAAAGTGGTCATTAGCAGCAGAAAACAAGACGCAGTTGATGCGGTGGCCGAAGAATTTCAAGCGAATGGTCTGAAGGCCATAGGTATTGCTTGCCACATTGGGGATGCTGAGCAGCGGAAAAGTCTGGTGGAGAAGACGTTGTCTGAATTTGGGCGAATAGATGTGTTGGTCAATAATGCCGCGATTAATCCATTTTATGGCCCGTTAGAGGCTACAGGTGAAGAAGTTTTCGATAAAATCATGGATGTAAATGTAAAAGCACCTTGGTTGTTATCGAATTTGGTACAGCCCCATATGAAAGAAAACGGTGGTGGAAGTATCATTAATATTTCTTCGGTGGAAGGGGTGCATCCGGGATTTCGATTAGGACTCTACAGCATGTCAAAGTCAGCACTGATAATGTTGACCAAGAACCAAGCTAAGGAATGGGGTAAACTGGGCATTCGTGCCAACGTGGTCTGCCCTGGACTAATAAAAACCAAGTTTAGTCAAGCCCTTTGGAGTGATGAAAAGACCTTGGGCATGT
>CAYNUM010000653.1:0-1731 GCA_964400025.1 uncultured Croceivirga sp. | reverse complement strand
TGGTTCTTCCTATCCTGACCTTCAGGGGGCACTGGCCTTATTATTTGAACAAGCCAGTTCAAGGGGACACAAACAAAAAACTGCATTTGGCGAAATCACCTTCCCCTTTACCATTCGAAACCAATATGTTTCCAGTATGACCACGGTCAAGGCTGCGGTGGAGAACAAAGCCTACCTAAGGAAGTACCAACAGGATTTTTTCAAGAGTGCTTTAGGTAATGCCTCTAAGAGTCGTATTCGTGGGTATTCGTTCAGTGAAGACCATGACAAGAACAGGATGAAAGCTTTCATTGATAAGCTTTTGTTGCATAAAGTGGATGTTTATAAATCAAACGACAAATACGTGGTCCCAACGAACCAACCACAATATCGAATGGTTCAAACATTTTTTGAAACCTATTCAAAATATCGGGACAGTGTCTATTATGACGCCTCTGCCTGGTCAGTTGCCAACTTTTATAATGTGGCATACAAACCGGTCAATTCCCTGAATTTAGGCGAAAAAGTCACCTCAACCGAATCTTTAGTATCAGTGAGTCCTGTTCAAAAGGTCGATTATGCCTATATCATCGATTATGATGATTACAACGCTCCAGCCGTATTAAATCATTTGCAGAATAACGGTATTACGGTCTCTGCATCATTTAAACCATTTACTGCTAAGACAACGACAGGCAATAAGGCATTTAATTATGGAGCTCTAGTGGTTCCCATTTCATTGCAAAAGAAAGCAAGTGATGAGGTGTTCAAATTGGTTCAACAGGCCCAGCAAAAATATCAGGTACCAGTATATGGGGTAAAAACAGGATATAATGCCAAGGGCATCGATTTAGGGAGCCGGTATGTAAGCCCTATCACCAAACCAAAAGCAGCGATGCTCATAGGTGATGGAATCAGTTCATATGAAGCAGGCGAAGTATGGCACCTTCTTGATACTCGTGTTCATATGCCAATTACGAAAATACCTATGCGAAATTTTAGCAGGGCAAATCTTGACGACTATAACACCTTTGTGTTGGTTTCAGGCTGGGGCAACCTATCGGAAAAACAACAGCAAAAATTGAAGGATTGGACCAGCAAGGGCAATACTCTAATTACCATAGGCCGAGCTTCTAAGTGGGCTGTGGACAAGGGTTTAGTGAAGGAAAAATTGGTGACCTCAAAAAAGGATTCAGCGAAAACAACAGAAAGAAAACCTTATGTTGACGCACCTGAAAACATTGGCAAAGAACGTGTAGGTGGTATTATTCTTAATGTCGATTTAGATGTCACACACCCACTGGCTTTTGGCTATCACGATACACAAATACCAGTGTACAAGAACAATACTGTATGGCTACAACCCAGCAAAAATGAATATTCTACCGTGGCCAAATATTCAAAGAATGCTCTCGTAGACGGATTTATAACAAAAAAGAATACCGACGAGTTTTTGAACAAGGCCGCATCGTTGGTCGTAAGTAAGTTAGGCCGTGGCAGGGTGGTTCTATTTGCTGATAATCCCAATTTTAGGGGATCTTGGTATGGCACCAACCGTTTATTCTTGAACGCTATTTTCCTAGGGGATAAGATTAGAATACCTGAGTAATCTGGGAACTTTGTAATGGAAGAGCAAAAAATACCAGATTGGATAAGAAAACACGAAGAAGATAGTTGGCAATCTGAGTTATTTATTAGTGGTGGAGCCATTTACACTTTATTTCAGGTACCCGCTTTTCTTGAAAATTGGTT
>CAYNUM010000652.1:259-1741 GCA_964400025.1 uncultured Croceivirga sp. | reverse complement strand
TAAAGAATCGCGATAACCTTTTTCATTTTCATTAAATGGTTTGATTTTTAACATCGCTTTTTGCGCAAGAAATCTATGATCGGTAGTAGGGTATTCAACTAATTTTATATTGTTTTCCTCAAAAGTCTTTTTTAGATACTCTTTGTAATTGCCTACGGATTCTTTTACCTCGATATCACTAATTGCCTGCTTTATTTTTTGACCAGATAGTTTGTTGAATTTTGTTATTTGACTCTCAACTTCTTTTTTGGATTTGATTAATCTTTCAGAATATTTATTTACTACTTCATCATAAACAATCTGTGGTATAATTCCTTGAATTCTCTTATTCTTTGAGCTTTCAAGTATTATTTTGAAATCTGGGGATTCCAACCAAAAATCTGCAACAAGTATGTTTGAGTCTAGTATGACTTTCATGTTTATGAATAGGGAATACGGTTAAATATTCATATAAATTAAAGATTTATCTGGCCATTATCAGCTTCAACCTTTGCCTTTTAGATGTGAGACGGTAACATTTATAAACTAATTTTGATTCGCCAACCAACCCTTGGCTTCTGCAGTATACCAAAAAGGCGAAAAGTTTTTGGCATTTAAAATAGTCTCATAATGTACCCTTGCTTTTTGCAAATCACCCTTACGGTCATAGTACGAACCCATATACACATTCACATAGGGGTTATTGGGGTCATCTTGCAATAGTGTTTTAGCGATAGCTTCAATTTGTTCGTCAAATTCATTGAACTCCCCCAAATCTTTATAAAAATGAACGCTTTTGATAAAGGTAAGCGTGTGCAATAGGTTGAGGTGGGCATCATCCAAATAGTTGGGAAATAATTCAAAAAATTTCCTCAGGAGCTGTTTGCTTTTTTCCAATTCTAAATCATCATAGCGTGCCATAAAACTGGCTGCCAGGGCTTCGGCCAATAGCTTTCTTTGGTGAAATTCCGAGGTGTTTTCCGATAGGATTTCCTGGTCAAATAAGGGTGACTCCCCCAAGTCGAAAACATAGTTTTTTAAAAAGCTCATCGCAAACAATGAAGACGATACATCACCATTAATGAGACGTGCAGGGTCGCTCATTAAATTGTTGTTTGCCAATAACACCAAAGTCAGTTCTTCCTCCGGTACTTTTAAAAGCAAGCTGGAATAGGAATCATATTGACCGTAGGCCCAGATTATTTTTTTGTTGGCAATCTCTTGCGTAAAAATCCCTAAACCATATGCAGAGGAAGGTGCAAAAGGTTCATACATTAACGCCTTTGAACCCGGGTCAAGTAGTGTATTGTTGTCCAGTGCCTTACTTAAAATGGCCATATCGCGAGCTGTACCCACAATGCCAGCGGAGGCTGAACTGCCAAATTCAATGATTCCTGGCACTACTTCTCCCTCAAAATTATAGGGTGCTGCCATTGTTGGTTGTACGGAACTCGAATCGGTCAATATATAGGTTGATTGCAATCCCATAGGAGCAAAAAGAGC
>CAYNUM010000652.1:0-245 GCA_964400025.1 uncultured Croceivirga sp. | reverse complement strand
GGTTGTTGAAGGTGGTGTTTGAAGCTTTTTCAATTACTTGTGTCAAAGCACCAAAACGATAGCTGTAGAAGAAATGTTTCCCCACCTCACCTTGCGAGGTATGTGAAAGAACGTGTTTTACCTTAATGGAATCTCCAAAAGTGGAATTCTCTAAGAAGTCATCCATTGGAGCATCCAAAGAAAGGCGACCTTCTTCCATCAATTTCATAATTGACATACCTGAAAATACCTTGGTAATGGACGCA
>CAYNUM010000651.1:0-1742 GCA_964400025.1 uncultured Croceivirga sp. | reverse complement strand
GGTAGTATGGTAGTATGGTGATATTCTTTTTAGGAATCATTCACCCAACCACCAAGCTACCTACTACCTAACCACCACTAGATTTAATTCTCCGCAGCTGTTGAACATGGATGTCCACATTCATCGCCGATTTTAAATTTGAATTTCCATTTTTTAATGAACTTTAATACAACTAGTGCCTTGAAGTAACTTGGGTTTGGAATATCTGCTTCTAACAGCGCTCCTACACCAATTCCTGGAAGGCGAATACCTAGTACTTTTCCATTGACATCGATGTAACCCCAGATACGGCCGGTGGCCCTGAAATTATTGAGTCCGTGTGGGTTCTGACCATTTTGACAGGAGGTACCTGGGCCATATTGCAAGAGAGCGATATCAAAGCCGGCACCACCATTAACCCTGATGTCGAGTATGGTAACTTTGGCAAAGAGGATTTTCTTTTTGATCTTCTTTTCAAACTTGACGGAGAGACTAGCTCCGAATGCAATACCCGTTCCGGTTGCTGGATTACTTCCATTACAATAGAGAATATCTCTGTTGTTGGACGAAGTTGAAATTTCAAAGAAATTGGCAGCTTCTGCATTAATCGGGGGAGGGCCGGGGATATCATTACCTAATAAGAAGTAAGCTTTGGCGACAATATTGAGTCCTCCATAATCGATGGCTACAGATACTGGGTAAAGGACGATTTCGTCTTCTGGATTAAAGAAAGATGGTACGGTAACCGCTTCATTTTCATAACCTCCAATAAACAAGTGCCATTTATCAGCAGCAGGGTCGATCAATAAATCCAATTGACCAGAGCCATTGAGTTTGCCACCAGCAGCCTTTATTTTTACTTCGGCATAACCGTGGAAACTAAATCCTGCTTCAAAGTCGAGGCTTATCCCCAACTTGGCCATGATTTTATCTTCAGCGTTTTGAACTTCGTTAAGATCTTGTTGTTGGCGTTCGCCATCGTTCAATTTTAGAGAACTTACCTTGTCCATCACATTGGGTAGAGGAATGCCTCCATTCTTCACAGGGTTGATCAACTCAGCCGTTCCCCAGAATGTAATATTTTGTAGAGAGAGTCCATTTCCAAATCGAACAATTACTGCCAATTTACCATTGATGGGGCTTCCTCCACCGGCTTGCATTCCGGTAGTTGTAATTCCGACTGCGAACTTGATTCCAAAGAGTGTTCCAGGATCTGGTTCATAAATCAATCCGGAAGTATCCATACCTGCAGGAATTGCGGTACCACTTGCTGGAGTTTCTGAATGCCCTGCAATTTTCATTCGGTATTGAACACCACCACCAAAACCAGTCAAAGATAATGGGGTAGGAGGTAATGGGACAGAAAATTGGTCACTACTTACAAAACCATCAACCATGAAATAACGCATTCCATTTTTGTTTCCAAAAACAGCAGCCATGGTTAGGCTAAATGCACTTTCTACTTCAGCACCACAAGTATATCCTCCAGTACTATTGGCATCCTTACCTAAAATTTTAGCATCGAGGAAAGCGCTAAACCCTTTACCGTAAGTAGGATCATCTTTAAATAGTGTCAAAGATCCACATCCTTTGAAAGCAGGTAAATCGATCAAAACATTAAAACCTGACATTTCAAAACGGTCGAACTTCCATTGGTGTGCACCAATTACATTGGATTCTAATTTTCCAAAGATTTTGAAATTACCACCAGTACACTCTTTCCCTACACGACGCTCTTCCGATCTATCGGAAGAGCGTCGTGT
>CAYNUM010000650.1:0-1745 GCA_964400025.1 uncultured Croceivirga sp. | reverse complement strand
AAAGTACTACTGATACATGGCTGGGAGAGCAATACGCACCGTTGGCACAAACTTATTTCCAAATTACAGAAAAGGGCATTTGATATTTATGCTTTTGACGCACCGGCACACGGCTATTCAACAGGAAAAAAGTTACATGTGCCCCTATATGGTGAAGCTACACTTCATATTTTGGATAAATATGCTCCAGAGTATGTAGTAGCCCATTCCGTAGGGGGTATGACCATTCTTTACACCGACTTTATCAATGCCAGCACTTCGGTCAAAAAAATAGTGACCATTGGTTCGCCTTCTGAGTTTTCTCAATTTATGGATCATTACCAAGGCCTTTTAAAATTCAATAACAGGGTGCGCGAGGCCATGAACCAACACCTAAAAGATTGGTTAGGGTATTACTTTCATGAATTCTCGAGTTCGCGATTTGTCAAAAACAATACCAAGCAGGGATTGTTATTTCATGACGAAGATGACATTCAAGTACCAGTGGCTGCCTCAAAACAGGTACATCAATCCTGGAAAGGAAGTGTACTTCGATTGACCAAAGGCCTTGGGCATTCAATGCACCAAGACGGCATCAATGAACAGATTATTGATTTTTTAAGCGAAGCCCATGTGTTGAAAGAGAAAGTGGTCTAGAAACTGTTTCTTTTGCTATTTTTAAGGCCATGGATTCAATAACTCCCTTTCACGTAGCAATACCCGTTCATAATTTGGCTGAGTGCCGTTCGTTTTATCGTGACGTCTTAGGATGTAAGGAAGGAAGAAGCAGCGATCATTGGGTCGATTTCAACCTTTTTGGTCATCAAGTGGTCATTCATTACAAGCCAAAAACCGATGAAGAGTTGCACACAAATGCCGTTGATGGAAAAAATGTTCCTATTCCACATTACGGAGTGGTCTTAGCTTGGGACACATTTCAGACTTTTTCCAAAAATTTAAAAGATAAAGGCGTACAATTTGTAATTGAGCCCTATATCAGATTTGAAGGCGAAGTGGGGGAACAGGCCACCATGTTCTTTCTTGATCCCGCAGGAAATGCTTTAGAGTTTAAAGCATTTAAAGATATGGGGCAATTATTCGCCAAATAGTTAATGAGTCAATGGTAAATGACCCATACAATACTTAAATACGCCAAAAGCGTAAACACCAGGCAGTAAACTAAAAATTGGTTTTCATTCATCATTCGTAATGTATTCGAAAACCGTCTACCCCTTCTACAAATTGGAAAATTTTTAAATACGTTTTTCATTATATGATTTCCTACAACTTATTGTTCAGAAAGTAGGAAACCACTTATCGCAACAAGTCACGATGTTAACCCAATTTTAACTTTTAATTGAATTAAGAGACTCAATCGATGAACAATAATCTTTTCTTTTTTACCAAAACACTGGCAAAAATGATATTGGGCACCCAACATAACCAGGCCACAATCTTGTAGGCGATCAAAAAATCTCCCAGGGTGATTTGTAATACTGGCAACCATAAACGAAGGGTGACCGCCGCAAAGCAAGCAGCATAACTATAAATCATCATCCCTTCATGTAGGTTTAAGTCTTTTTTCCGAATGGCCAAATAGGCAGAAAAGGTGGTGTAGAGCCAAACCAATCCTAAAAGAATAAAACCTAGTGCTGGTATCCAACCTCCAGTAGCTAAAAAGCCAATACCCACGCCACATGCCCCACTAATTAAGGCGGCACCTACATAGACTTTGCCCAAATTACGGTGCAGCTGAAGTCTTTTTC
>CAYNUM010000649.1:0-1752 GCA_964400025.1 uncultured Croceivirga sp. | reverse complement strand
GGGTTTTTATCATCAAATTGATTGATCAAAATGGCATATTGATCTACGGCTTCTTCAAAACGGTTGGTACGCTGATATCCCAGAGCGAGGTTCTCGTGCAACTGTGGATTGCTTTTTCCCATCTCGACTAATCGCTCATAGATCGCATTGGCCTGATGGTAATTCTCGTTGTGAAAACTCAACAGTGCGGACAAGGTCAAGAAACGGGCACTGGCGCTGTCCATTTCCAAACCGCGCTCAATATAGTTGGAGGCGGCCATAAATTTGCGGGTCTCCAGGTTTTTACGAGCGAGTTTGTAGATGGAATTCAAATGATTTTTGTCCTTGACATAGGCCTTAAAAAACAAATCGATGGCGGTTGAATCCTGCTGCTGCTCGCGGATGAGACCCCTTTGGTAGGAATAATTTGGATTCTTAGGGAATGCTTGCTCCAATTCGGCCAACAAACTATCTGCCGCAACGAGCTTCCCACCGCTTCGAAGCAATCTAGCAAGACTATATTTGGCGATAGTCAAATTCGGATTATCGGCTAGGGCGGTCCGATACAACTCCAGAGCCTTGTTCTGATTCCCGATGGCGGCATAGGTCTTGGCCTGTTGAAAGGCTGAATTCTCAGCCTGCTGATAATAGGAAAGGGCTTGATTGTAATCGCCCAGGGCATACAAACTATCCCCAACTTTCAAAGCCGAAGGAGCTTGTCCTTCGGCCTTGAAAACCATGAATAATAGGATGATGTAAATCAGTTTGTTCATTCCATAGCAAAGATAATGGGAAGCACGTAGTCTACGGCAACAATTTTGCCCTCATGTTGACCGGGTTGCATGGTAGGTAGTAACCCCAAAACGCGTTGGGTTTCATTTTGCAAACCAACCGTTTTAGCCTTAGCCATGATATCAGTAACCTTTCCTTGTTTATTAATTTGGAACTTAGCTACGATACGCTGCTTACCCGAAACATCATTCCCCACTTTGGTATTAAAGTTTTGTACTACAAACTCCGTGATCTTAGTGGTGAAACACTTCTTCGCTTCCGGTCCAGACAGACCTTCGCAGCCCGGGAATACAGGGACGCGATCGATAGTCGCAAAGGGTACGCCTTCATAGGTAAACTCATTGGCACCATGCTTGACATTGCTAACGAATTGAACTTTTCCTTTTTCACCGGTGATTGCTTCTGTACCCTCTGGATACAAATTATAAATCAAGGTGACTAATTCGTTTTTTTCTTCTTGAGTTAACTCTTCTTTTTCTTCCAGAGCCACACGCAGATTTGCAATTTGCTCTGAATAACTATCACTTGCGGGTTTGGCCGCAGCATCCTCCGAACAGGAGGCATAAAAGATCATAATAGCAGCCATGGGCAGCAGCAGTAGGTAACGCCAACTGTGAATTTTTTTCGTTTTTGATTTTTGTAACATAACGATTCGATTTTTGATTAATGAATGATTAAAAAAGGTATTGATGAATGAGATATTTTGCGTTTGAAAGACCTGTTCTAGTAACTGTTGATAATAGGCTGCTTTACTGCCCAGGGCGGTGACTTTAGCATCAGCTGTGTATTCTTGTAAGGAGACCATCCTACGTTGATAGATATACACCAAGGGGTTGAACCAAAAGAGGATTCGCAAGGCCTCGAAGACCATTAAATCCAGGGTATGTCGCTGCTTTACATGTACCAATTCATGGGCATAAATACTTTCCTTCTGGCTTGCTGTGAGATCAGCACCCAAATAAACAGTTCTAAAGAAGGTAA
>CAYNUM010000648.1:0-1753 GCA_964400025.1 uncultured Croceivirga sp. | reverse complement strand
AACCATCAATTGGGTTTTCAAAAGGAAGCCCCATCAAATCCACACTCAATGGTGTAAAGAACACATTACCGTAAACAGAAAGACCATCAGTACCGTTACCCCTACTAGCAGCAATCGGAGGAGTTCTAACATCCGATCTCGAGTAGTTCATGGTACCACGAACGGTAAACTTGTTGCTCAATTTGGCAACACCACCAAGGGAAACGTTCACCCTGTTGAAGCTGTTACCTGGAGTAAACCCTTCATCATCATAGTACCCGATATTGGCATTGAAAGAGGTGTTACCATCTTCAGATGACCCTGAGATATTAATATTGGTGTTCACTGTGCTACCTGGTCTGAAGAATTCCTCTACAGAGTTGTATGGTCTCCAATCATATCGCGCTCCAGCAAATTCAGGAAAAGCCTGAGGTATACCAGTAGCAGAAGCAGCAGTTGAATATGGGTGGGCTAAAGTACCCTGGTCATCAATAGCAGCTTGATTACCCCAACCAGCAACACCGTCCCTATCAAAACTAGGTCCCCAGTTACTGAAGAACCATCCAAAGGATTGGTCAAAACCGTTACCGTATTGTTTTTGGTAATCAGGCAGTGAGGCAATTTCATTGGTAAAGAAAGATTGACTAACGGTAATCTCAGTTTTCTTTGGACCTGTACTTGCAGCACCTGCCTTGGTAGTAATCAAGATTACACCGTTACGACCCTGTGTTCCATAAAGAGTAGCAGCAGAAAGTCCCTTAAGTACCTCGATGCTCTCAATATTGTTCGGGTCTAAATCCAAGAAACGCGAACTACCGGTTCCACCACCAGTGATGAAACTTTCGTTGCCACCCGTACCATCATTGTTCGTATCATTACTGAAAGGAACGCCATCAACGATGAAAAGTGCTTGGTTGTTACCACTAAAGGAGTTTAGACCACGAATTACTACGTTGGTCGCAGATCCCGCAGCACCACCTGCTGAAGTAATCTGAACCCCAGCGGCTTTACCAGCCAAAACCCTGGCAACATCACCTTCGGCACGATCCTGCAACTGCTCGGTACCTACAGAGCTTACGGCGTAACCTAACGCTTTCTTCTCTCTTTTGATACCTTGTGCCGTTACAACTACCTCTTCAAGAGCTTGGGCATCTTCTTCCATTTGAACACTGATAGTGCTACCCGCACCAACAGTTCTTCGAACATCTCGCTGTCCAATGTAGGTGAAGAGGAGGGTCTGGCCTTCACTGGCAGTGATGGAATAATTTCCATCAAAATCAGTTTGTGTACCATTGGAAGTACCCTCTACGACAATGTTGACCCCAGGCAACGGTAGACCATCAGAGTCTGTTACAGTACCTGAAATCGTCTTGTCTTGTGCAAAAGAAATGTGCACAACAAACGCTAGTAATAGCGTTAAGATTCCATTTAGTTTTGTTCTCATTTTAAAATTATTTGAATTAGCTAACCGCTAAAATCATAATTTCATGTTAATAATCCAAAGGAATTCTCCTAAAATTTAAAACCCGGGAATATTATTGCTCATCCTCAAAAAATACAGGGCTTTATTGCTATAGCGGAAATTGGAATGTCCTTTTTTAATTAATCTCATAAAGTTGAACACTATAAAGTATTGTTAAGAAAGAATGTTTTGCAATTTGAAAACTTAAGGATTCTTTAGGGTTCTGGCTTATTGGTCAAATGAAAATAAAACTTTGGTGCCCTGAGATTATTGATTTTAATTTTGAAAATTTCTGGGTGATAAATGAACAGG
>CAYNUM010000647.1:0-1753 GCA_964400025.1 uncultured Croceivirga sp. | reverse complement strand
CCTTTCCACGGGCACGTAGTATGGGTTTCACTTGACTTTAAAAATTCCATATGAACACTTTCCGGTGGAAAGTAATGGTTTCCTTCGATTACTTTGGTTTCGTTGCTTTCAGCAACTACTTTGCCGTTCCAAACTGCTTTCATCTTGCTATTTTTTTGAGTATGTAATCTTTGAATAATCTTTTGCTATCTGTAAAGGAAGTCACCAGTTCTAATCCAGATTCCTTGGCCAACCATTTCACAGTATCATCGTCGTATTTCTGTGAAATTTCTGTATGAATGGTTTCCCATGGCTTGAAATTCACCTGAAGTCCTAACTTATCAAGTGTAATGGTACAGGCTTCTTTAGCCACTAAATAACTTTTTGCAGTTCCGGTCTCAGGGTCATAGACTTCCCAGTGAATAAAATTGTCCAAATCAAAATTCCC
Organism: uncultured Croceivirga sp.; assembly: GCA_964400025.1. GTDB lineage: Bacteria > Bacteroidota > Bacteroidia > Flavobacteriales > Flavobacteriaceae > Croceivirga. The sequence continues at coordinate 1,326 of CAYNUM010000647.1, read as the reverse complement.
TCCTAATTCGTTGTTTATCCTGCGCAATACATTTTTATTGAAATTGGCTGTAATCTGGGTCTTGTCATTGTAGGCGTCCAAAATGGTCTTAGGATTTTTCTTTTGGTCCATCCCCATGAACAAAAGGTCATCGTGGGCCATCGCATCTTTTAGCTGTTTTAAAAATGAAATGGAATGCGAGTGCAAAAGGTTACCAATATTCGAACCCAAGAAGAGTATTACTTTCCTTTTCGACTGTTGCTGACCAATATCCTTCAAGGTATCAAAATAAGTGCCTTGTAGGGTGTCAATAGCCAATTCGGGAAGTTCTTGGAGAAGGTTGCCTTCTAACTGCTGTAATGCATTTTGACTGATGTCAATCGGTCGATATACAAAATCGATATTATTTTCCACGAGATGACGTAACAATATCTTCGTCTTTTTACCGTCGCCGGCACCTAATTCAAAAAGGTCAAAGACTTGTTCTTGATTTGAAAAATAGTCCGTGATTGCTTCTTTCTGGGTTTCGAGAATTTCGAACTCTGCATCGGTTAGATAATATTCGGGCATGGCCATAATATCTTGAAAGAGTTTATCTCCGATTTCATCGTAGAAATATTTCGAGGACAGGTATTTTGGAAATGCTGTCAAACCTTCTTTTACTTCTTGTGCGAAAACAGAAAGTTTTTTTGGGATGGTGTTGCTGTGCATAAAAATGTAGTCGAAATTATTTGGCCAACCTTAATCCAGTAAACTGCCAGCGCAGTTGTGAATGAAAAAAGTTTCTGTAGGTCGGTCTGGTATGTTTTTTAGGAGTGGCGATAGAGCCGCCACGCAGTACTTTTTGGTTGACCATGAACTTACCATTGTATTCGCCAAGTGCACCATCGGCCTTTTGATAATTAGGGTAGGGCAAGTAGGCACTTTCGGTCCATTCCCATCTTTTACCCCATGGAAAATAAGATTGGGCCGTCTCCCACTCAAATTCAGTGGGCAGTCGTAGACCTTTCCATTGGGCATATGCGAAGGCTTCGTAGTACGAAATATGTGTTATTGGGGCATCTAAGGGTATTTTTTTAAGGCCTGCCAAACTATAGTGAAACCATTCTTCATCTACCTGGTGCCAGTATAAAGGTGCTTTGATTTGGTTTTGGTTCACCCAATCCCAACCTTCTGCATGCCACAAATCAAAGCGTTGGTAGCCCCCAGCTTTAACAAATTCCAAAAACTCACTATTGGTGACCAGGGTATTTGAAATTTGATAAGCATGAAGAAAGACCTTGTGTCGCCCCAATTCATTGTCGTAACAAAAAGTGTCAGATTTATGCCCTATTTCATACACGCCTT
>CAYNUM010000646.1:0-1753 GCA_964400025.1 uncultured Croceivirga sp. | reverse complement strand
AGCGAATCTTAAGCATGAGTACATCCAATTGGATAGTTATAATCAGGCAATTCAACTTTTAACTTGGATAAAGGGAAATTTAGATAGCAAAAAATCTCATAAAATAGATAGATTTGAAATTGTCTTGGGTTTCAGTCAGATGAGATCAAATGGTAAAATCGAAATTTCTGAAATACCAATCACTGCGGAAAACTTCGATAATCTGACTATTAATGTTGAAGACATTTCCTTAAAACACTAAGAAAACTAAAAACTGACATATTCCTCCAAATATTTATAAAGTTTTGTCAGTTTCCCGTTCTTGGTCATCCGGGCCCGTTCTAAAATTCCGTCTTTGTCACCGTTAAAAAACGCTGGAATAACATGCTTGGCAAAAGCCTCTCCAAAACCATCACTGGCATCACGTGGTAGCTCTGCTGGTAGGTTATCTACGGCCATTACGGCAATGGCATCAGTATTTAAATAATCAACCACGGATTCGGTTTCTGGATGATACCCATATATGGGATCTGCTATGGTCGAAGGTTGAATGGTCGTTGCCACTGGGCCGTCTATATCACAACTGATATCAGCCACCACTTTGATTTTAAAGTTAGGATGTTTAGCATCTTCGCGGGTATAGAGATAGGGTGCCCCATCTCCATAAAAATGCCCAGCAATATAAAAATCGGTCACTTCGGCGAACCGAAAAAAGTTGGACTTATATTCTTCTGGGTTTTCAAAAAAATCAGCCTTATTACCACGAACCCCGTCTTTACGCTTATTGTACTCAGAAGCATCAATCTGACAGTAGACTGGTTCAGTAAATTCTTCAGAAAGGTATTCTGCCACGTTGACCTTTTTAAGGTTCATAGCGTCCAACATTTCTTTGGCCCCATTGCCGACTCTACCCTTACCGGTCAATAAAATCTTAATATTCGGCAACTGGACTTTATTTAGCTCTTGAATCAATTCTGATTGATCCTTTAGGTCTTCGGCTTTGGGCAAGTCAAATAGATCATATTTGAGCCCGTAAGCACGAACGCCGTTATAGGCCCCAACGATACCAGCGTAGCGCCCAAAAGCCACTAGGCGTTGCCCTTTTGGATTGGTAATCACCTCATGGTCGTAGAGTTCGATGTTCTTTTCTAGAATGGCCCGAAGTAAGTCTCGATTATAGGGTTGTTTTTTAATCGTATGCGAAAAGAAAAAATATTTTTTGTTGGGCACTAGGGCTTCAATCGGTACTTCTTTGACTCCCAATAAAACGTCACATTCCTCCATTTTTGTTGCAACATCGATGCCGACCGCTTGATACTCTGAATCATCAAAAACCCGAATGGGAGAGGGTTCCACGATGATTTGTGCTTCAGTATGGCTCTTTAAGACCTCTTGGCATAATGAAGGCGATAGTACTACCCTTCTATCAGGCGGATTTTTACGTTCTCTAATGATTCCGAATTGCATGCTGGGTTTGGTATAGGATTTGCGCTAAAAATAATGGGTTGAAAAAGGGTACGCAAACTTTTCCGCCCAAAGTCAGAAGGTTTACGGTTGGCAGATAAATAGTTAACTTTGCCGCCCCGCGTTAGGGATAGAGGCAAATACCATGTATAGCCGAAAGCCCGACCATCTGAAGCCTATGCGAAAGATGGGAACGCCCAAAAAGATCTTTGAAAAAATGGGGCCGACTGGTTTTGACAGCGAGACCAATGGCATTGTAAGCATGTCGAGCTATGGGAATGATGCTCGTTAATTCAATATCCCACACTTT
>CAYNUM010000645.1:0-1759 GCA_964400025.1 uncultured Croceivirga sp. | reverse complement strand
CCCCCCGCATGAACAAAGGCCATACCATCACCTTCCAACTTTTGCATAATGAATCCTTCACCTCCGAAAAGACCACGTCCCAAGCGCTTTGAAAACTCAATACCGACCTGAACACCCTTTGCCGCACAAAGAAATGCATCTTTTTGACAAATAAATTTGCCACCTACCTCAGATAGGTCAATTGGTAAAATTTTACCGGGATAGGGCGAGGCGAAACTCACTTTCTTTTTGCCCTGCCCAACATTCAAAAAAGCTGTCATAAAAAGACTCTCACCAGTCAATATGCGCTTGCCCGCAGAAAATATTTTACCTAAAACCCCAGACTCTTGATTGGACCCATCACCAAAAATGGTATCCATTTTAATATCAGTGTCCATCATCATAAAACTGCCGGCCTCCGCCACAACAGCTTCTTGGGGATCAAGTTCAATCTCAACGTATTGCATTTCTTCCCCAAAGATTTCATAGTCAATTTCGTGTGCGTTCATTTTTTGATTTTTATTTGAATTCGCTTATTGGTTTACACAATACGTCTTTTGTTACAAAAAAAGCGGCTCAAAGGCCGCTTTTTAGAATTATCTCATGACATCTTAAGCTTCTACAACATCAGCATCAGGCGCATTCTTTTTTACAGATGCAATTCCGTTTTCCATTGCATCTTTTGAACTGTACATTTCACTTTTACCAATCACTTGGCCATTGGTAGCATTTAAAGTAAAGAACGGGCTGCCATCTTTGGCGGTCTTACGCTCAAATTGACCGTCATCTTGTGAATTCTTTCTCACAGACTCGATACCGTTTTTACAACCATCCATGCTGGCATATGATTGACTGGTTAAAATAACCTGCCCATTGCCGGCCTTAAGGTTGAACATTGTTTTACCTGATCCGGTTGATTTAATCTCAAATTTTCCCATCTAGATATGATTTTTTAATCGGTTTAATAATTATGTTATGAAATTACCAAAATTTCAAAAGAATTATGTCAAGTTTCTAAAATATTGGCTCCTCTCTGATTAGAAACAATATATTAAAAAAGTCACATTTCATTGTTTTAAACGTACCGTCCATTCAAAATTAAAGGTCGAGACCACTACATTGTCTGCATTCACTCCCACAGATTTCATCCAAATCGTTTGGCCTTCCCCGGTCTCAATGGTCTTCTTGAGCGCTTCAGCAATCAAGTGGCCATCTTCACAGGAAAAAGTGATGCGGCCCGTCGCCTTCTTACTGAAATTGGCATTATTGTTTTGCACCAACATTGAAATCTTACGGCCACTTTGGGCAATAGCTGTGGAAACCATTATACCCGTTGTGAACTCCGCTGCCATGCCTTGAACCGCCCAAAACATTGAGTTAAAAGGATTCTGGTTAAACCACCGATGCTTTACGGTAGCCACAGCTTTTTTATCGTCCATGTACTTAAGGCGAACACCACACCACCAAGCCGACGGCAACTTAAAAAAGGTAAACAGGTTTACCTTAAAATTTGAAGGAGGATTCATATCCTGATTTTACTATGCGTAAAGATCAGCAATTTCCTTGGCAAACTTCTTGCGGATGACCCTTCTTTTCAATTTTAAAGTTGGTGTTAATTCTGAATCACTGCCATCTTCATGAATGGGCAACCACTGCTGTGGAATCAAAGCAAATTTTTTCACCTGTTCAATATGACTGAACTGTGGATTGTAAGCATCGATGATTTCTTGGTATTTTTTCAATACGCTATCATGGCAGACCATATCCTGAAGACTCGTAC
>CAYNUM010000644.1:0-1760 GCA_964400025.1 uncultured Croceivirga sp. | reverse complement strand
CAATATAGTGTTACTTTTTTTGATGTGTGCTTTAGGCTCTCAACTAATGAATTCTAATTATATTTATGAGGAGCCAGAATTCAACTTTATGCTTGCCTTTTTTAGAAAAATCCGAAAGGGTCTTCTTTCCGAAAATAAATTGACAAAATACTTCTTTTACGCTCTGGGGGAAATCATTCTGGTCGTAATTGGGATACTCATTGCTTTAAAAATCAATACTTGGAACGGCAATGAGATATCACGACAAAAAGAAATCTACTACCTACAAGAGATTCGTGATAACCTTGAACAAGACACAAAAAATATTGATAGTGTTTTGGCCTTTAACAAATTTAAAATACCGATTGTAAAAGGTATGATGCAAATCTTTAATGATAGCTTGACCAATAACGAAAGGGTTGGCCTTTTTAACCAGTATTCCAAACCCTTTACCAATTATGAAATTTTTGTTCCTCAAGAAACTGCATTTTCAAATTTGCTAGCTTCAGAGACTATAGATTTGGTACAAGATGGTGAACTTAGAAAAGCATTGATTTCTTATTATGAATTTGATTATACTGGCGGAGTACAATTTAGGGTGAGACAGATGAATAGGCGGATTATTGATGAGGCTTATCCGAAATTCTTTACGCGTGAAAATACCAAATCACTCTTAGGCTTATCTACAAAATTGCCAACAAATGAGGAATTGAAAATTCACAAAGAACAGTGGTTACTTTCTGAATTGTACGGGCTAATCTACATTCTTGATTTACAAAACCAGGGGTTAGCAGAATTCCAGGAAAATATTGAACAACTTATCTCATTAATTGATAAAACACTAAAAGACACCAAATAATGGCACGAACACCCAGTAATATGTTGGCCTTGGGCACGAAAGCCCCGGATTTTTCCCTATTTGATACAGTCAGCGGTAAGACATTATCCTTGGAAGCGGTCAAAGGAGAAAAGGGTACTGTGGTCATGTTTATATGTAACCATTGCCCCTTTGTGATACATGTTAATCCAGAGATTGCAAAATTAGGCAGGGAATACCAATCTAAAGGAATTGGTTTCGTCGCGATATCAAGTAATGATGTCGTTAACTACCCCCAAGACGGCCCAGACTTAATGACGAAAACTGCAAAAAATGAGGGGTATACCTTTCCTTATCTGTATGACGAGACCCAAAAGGTAGCCAAGGCCTACGACGCGGCATGTACCCCTGACTTTTATCTTTTTGATGATACCTTGGAATTGGTATATCGCGGACAATTAGACGATTCTCGCCCTGGGAATGGACTTCCCTTGAACGGTAGTGATTTAAGAACGGCTATGGATTCATTGCTTATGGAAGCCCCGATTGAAGAAAATCAGAAACCCAGCATTGGTTGTAATATTAAGTGGAAGTGAAAATCAATCCTCAAAACGCATTGGAAGCCCTTGCGCAGGAAGAAGGTCCATTTAAAACCTTTTTCGAGCATGGTACGCTTTCAGTTGAAGTATATCAACCTGATAAGGTTGACCTACAGCAACCCCATGAACAAGATGAAGTGTATGTGGTAATATCGGGCACCGGTGAGTTCTTGAACGACGGGGAGCGAATGAGTTTTGGTCCTGGAGATTTTTTGTTTGTACCCGCTGGGGTAGAACACCGTTTTGAAAATTTTAGTAAGGACTTCAGTACCTGGGTGATTTTCTATGGGCCAAAAGGAGGTGAACAACCCTAGGTGCTTATGGCAGTTGAGTTTGAACCACTAACCCAAAACAGTGTGACTACT
>CAYNUM010000643.1:0-1765 GCA_964400025.1 uncultured Croceivirga sp. | reverse complement strand
ATTTTTCTGATCATAAGACTTTTGCTCAACGTCACCAAACAACTTTGGATCAAATGCGCCTCTGGCTTTCAGTTGCTCTGCTTCTGCTCTGGTGCGGAGCAAAAAAGCTTGACGGATAACCGGGTGCTGCGTCTTGACTAATTGAAGGTATTGTTCCTCGGTTAAAACCAGGTTATTATCATCCTGAACGAGTTCTCTATTATCTTGTTGATTAAGCTCTTTACTATCTTGCTGGCTTAGCTCTTGTCCAAATGCATTAAAAATGGAGGCAAATAGTAGTAATAATGTACTTGCAAGATATGCCATTACATTTGTACTTACTTGCTTTGTCAACAGTTTCACCCTTGTGTAAACATACGCTTTACGTAGTCTTCGGATTAAGCTCTTGATCATTTTTTTTCGCTTTATTTCTGTAGTCCACATTATTTTGGAATATTTTTAATGGGGGCTTTAAGTTTGGGCAAACTTTCAGTGTTTTCCTGATAAAAATCAGGTGGGAAACCATTTAGTTGCCGCCATATCTCGTACCAAAGTGGTACATTATTTAACAGCGCAATGCCTTGTGCTCCAGCTCCAGGACGAAGTTCTTTGGGCCAGGTTTTTTCTGACTCATCCGGCCCTACCAGGATACGATATTTAACCCCTTCACTATCTTCTGTCACCATATTATCGATGGCTACCACCTGCCCTTTAAAAGTTCCAAAGGAATTGCCAGGCCAACCGCTAAAAATAAACGCCGGCCAGCCGTCAAAAATAAACCGAACGTCCTGACCAAGGTTTACCAAGGGTAGATCCATTGGTTTGATGTACACTTCTACCGCTAGTTCATAATTTGCAGGCATGATACTAACAATCGCATCTCCTTCTTTTACAGTTTCTCCGAGGCCAGGCGTAAGTGCTTTGGTAATGTAAGCATCTTGCGGCGCCGTGATATAGTAAAAGTCACTACGTTTTGCATAATTCGATGATTGAATACGTAGTTTATTAACACTTTCCTCTGCGTCTAGCTGGGCAGAAAGGGCGGTATATTTGTCGGACTCTGCTTTTGCAATTTTTTGGTCGTACTCATTACCTACATTGTTGAGTTGAATTTTGGCATTGTCCAGATCATTACGACTGCTGAGCCATTTATTTTCTGCCTCTACCAGCTTGGCATTGGTATCCTGCGCCTTCAGTTTTTTGGCTTCTAAAGCGGTTAGTGACTTGATGCCTTTATCATATAAATCTTGAATCCGAATGAGTTGCTTTTGGGCAATATCAGCATCAATTTTAGCCCTTTCCAATTCTATGCTGTCGGAAGTAACTTTGAACTCTGTTTGCCGTATCTTATTGGCCAATTGTTCCCGTTTGAGCTCTAATTCAGCCCTCATTGCTTGTATTTGATCTTCCAGTGCTTGTATTTTTTGACCGTAAGATTGAATAGCACCTTCCTTAGCGGCAACCTGCAAACCTGTTCGGTTTACTAATTCTGGGTCAAAGTATTCCGCTTTGATCTCACTTAAAAAAACGATGGTATCTCCTTTCTTTACCACTTGCCCTTCTCTGACATACCATTTTTCAATCCGCCCGGCAATAGTGGAATGAATGGTTTGTGGACGCTGATCAGGTTGTAGGGTCGTTACTTTGCCTTTCGCTTGGATGTTTTGTGTCCAGGGCATCATTAAAATAACCAGACAAATAAACATGGAGGCTAGTAACCAATAAGTAAACATTTTATTGGCAGGGGAGAGGTTGATGCTTTTAAAAGATGGCATCTGCTCAAGTG
>CAYNUM010000642.1:0-1765 GCA_964400025.1 uncultured Croceivirga sp. | reverse complement strand
TCAATTTACTGCCAGGTGAGGACCGACCTGATGCTATTAAGTCAAATTTGGTAACCGCCCGATTGCGGGAATTGGTAGGACCGGTATTTGGTGTTGAGAGTCTAATTTATGGTTCCGGAGGTAACTTCGGAGGGGATCCTGTTTCGGTATCCCTTCTGGGAAACAATATTACCGAACTTAAGGCAGCCAAGGCAGAACTTAAAGAGGCCATGGTGAGTAATGCACTTCTAAAGGACGTAGCCGATAACGATCCCGCCGGTATTAAAGAGATTCAATTAGAGCTTAAAGAAAATGCCTACTTATTGGGTCTTAATCTAAGAAATGTAATGGATCAGGTAAGGGCCGGATTTTTTGGAACCCAAGCACAACGCTTTCAACGGGGTCAAGATGAAATTCGCGTTTGGGTACGCTATGACAGAGAAAATCGCTCTTCGATTTCTGATTTGGATGAAATGCGTATTTTAACCCCTTCTGGCTCTCGGGTGCCCCTGAAGGAAATAGCTGATTATGAAATACAAAGGGGTGATGTTGCCATTAATCATTTGGATGGTCAGCGTGAAATCAGAATTAGCTCTGATTTAAAAGACCCGGACAATACCAGTGCACCTGATATTTTGACTTGGATTCGTACTGAGATAATGCCCGACATTAATTCAAAATATCCTTCGGTTACGGCTTCATATGAAGGTCAGAATCGTGAGCGAAATAAACTTATGGACTCCCTAAACTTAGTGGGTCTGGTTGTCTTGTTCTTGATTTACATCACCATTGCATTTACGTTTCGAAGCTTTAGTCAACCGCTATTATTGCTTATGTTGATTCCGTTCAGTTTAACTGCGGTCTCATGGGGACATTGGATCCATGGTTTCCCGGTCAATATACTATCAATGTTGGGCATAATAGCCTTGATAGGTATTATGGTTAATGATGGTCTGGTGCTTATTGGTAAGTTCAATGGAAATTTGAGGGAGGGTATGTCTTTCGATGATGCCATATATGAGGCAGGCCGTTCAAGGTTCCGAGCCATATTTCTTACTTCTGTAACTACGATTGCAGGTTTGGCACCACTTCTTTTGGAAAAAAGTCGACAGGCTCAGTTTTTAAAGCCAATGGCAATTTCAATTGCATATGGTATTGGTTTTGCAACGGTATTGACTTTGGTGATGCTTCCTATCTTTCTATCGTTCAGTAATGGACTAAAGGTATCGGTCAAATGGTTGAAAACAGGTAATGATATTACTAAAGAGGAAGTAGAAAGGGCCATTAAGGAAAAAGCGGAAGAAGCCCATTTGAATGAAGGTGGTATTCCATCGTTGAATGGCCATGAAAAAACAACGGATTTACAGAAACAATCCCAGCAAGAATTAGAAGAGATATTATGATGCAGAAGTACATCCTGCCCCTCTCATTTGCCCTATTATTTTGTGTCTCCCTAACTTCTCAAGAAGTATTGACAAAACAAGAAGCGATTCGCTTGACTCTTGAGAATAACTTAGGTATCAAGATAGCCGAGAATAATGTTGAGGTAGCCGAGAATAATGCAAGTCTTTTAAACTCTGGTTTCCTTCCTACAATAACGGGTTCGGCCGGGGCCAACTACCAACGCGATGATTCTACATTTGAATTTCCCGGGCAGTTTTTAAGAGATGATGATGGTAATGTTTTAATAGATGATACCACCGGTGAACCTGTACCAAGGCCTGATGCCGATTTATACAAGGCAGAGGCTCAGCGTTACAATGCTCGAGTATCTGCTGATTATATT
>CAYNUM010000641.1:0-1768 GCA_964400025.1 uncultured Croceivirga sp. | reverse complement strand
CTTCTTTCTCTTCAACAAACATATAGTCGAGATCAAAGAGTTGATTGGCTTCGATTCGATCGACAATGGTTTGAATATCAAAGGGACCTTGTTCTTCACCATTATGGGAAACATAAAATACTGATTGCTTGCCAGATGCCATGGAAAATCCTCCCAAAGATTTATCGGTTTGGGAGGATGATTAGTAGATGGACCTTAATCTAAGCTTCTGGTCTTTAAGGTGCAAAAAACGAAAAAGCCCCGCCGAGAGGCAGGGCTTAAATCGAGCTATGACGCATTAGCTTTATTTATTGGATTTATTCCAGCCGGTATCGCGTTTATTTGTTCATTGTTTTCGGTGTCGCCACCCTGATTGTTAGTGACGGCTGCTTGTTCATTGGCTGCTTGATATTGATTTTGGTTAAGGAAGCCCGATTGCTGTCCATAGAGTGCGCCATTGCGCTGTAGTACTTGTTGATCCCTCGTGGGTGCAGGTTGAGCAGCATCAACAAATCCCATGTGAGGAAGGCTCCATACGATTAACTGAGTTCTCGAAGTCAGATTCATTTTCTTGTAGATATTGGTTAGGTGAAATTTAATGGTCTTTTCAGTAACAAAGAGCCGACTGGCTACTTCTTTGTTTGAAAGTCCGGTAGCCACTAGTTCTGCGACTTCTGCTTTTTACAAAAATTTCTCTTATCATTTTGTGCCCTCCTAGCTAAAAAAGCTGTTTTTATTTAGCGGGCTTCATCGCCCTTCGGTGAACAAGACTCAACAAAGGCCGGGTATGGTTAAAAAAAAATGAGTCAGAGCAGCATAAAGTCGGGGGAAAGTCCGTAAGTCACTGAGACCATTGGCCAATCCAGGGCCAAAAAATTTGCTTATGGTAACCCAAAAATCAAGAAATTCGAGCACACAAGCTCTGGACCGAGGGCTCGCCTAGGGCTAATCTTGCATAAGCAACCGAGGTGAAATATGAAAAATGCGATTCTGATTACAGGGGCATCGACGGGGATCGGCTTGGCGAGCGCCATCGAATTGAGCAAAAACTTTAGAGTTTTTGCGGGTGTTCGCAAAACAGAAGATGAACGAAAGATTCAAGGCCTTAATATTCCAGACCTCATACCCATTCGAATTGATGTCGTTGATCCGGCTTCGATTGGCTCGGCCCAGAGAGAAATTCAAAATCAACTGTCGGGTGAACCTCTTTGGGGACTTATTAATAATGCCGGTGTTGCTATCGGTGGTCCCATTGAAACCTTACCAATGCAAAGATTCAGGGAGCAATTTGAGGTCAATGTTTTTGGGCTCATTGCTACGACCCAGGCATTCTTGCCCCAAATTCGCAAAGCTCAGGGAAGGATTATTAATATTAGTTCCATCAGTGGCTTACTTGCGACCCCATTTTTGGGTCCCTACTGTGGATCCAAATTCGCAGTCGAGGCAATTAGTGATGCCCTGAGAAGGGAGCTCGTCCAATACAATGTCAAAGTGGCAATAGTTGAACCAGGACCCATTCAAACGCCAATATGGCAAAAGTCACTGAGCCGCAAGGATGAATTCCTTGAAGGTGCAAGCGAAGAAGCTCTTGAGGTCTATGGCCCGATGATGGAGAGTTTTGAAAAAGCGATAGTTGAAACGGAAAAGTCTGCGGTTCCAGTGGAAAGAGTTGTTGAGAAAATTCTCCATGCTATGACAAGTGATCGGCCTAAAACTCGTTACTTGGTTGGTCCCTCGAGTCGCGTGGTTTCTATAATGAAAAAATGGGCGCCGGATCGATTTATTGATA
>CAYNUM010000640.1:0-1777 GCA_964400025.1 uncultured Croceivirga sp. | reverse complement strand
AAATAGGGTAACCATTTATTGATGAAGGAAGTATGCTTTTTTATATGCTTAGGCATTAAACATTCTTTTTATTAAGTAACTACCTCTCCACTTTCGGCAATAAAAAAGTGCATTTTTTCAAGTTCCAGGTATAAGTCCATTTGGCAAGGAGCATCGACTGCTACATCGGAGTGAAGACGAGCCGCCAATTGTTGATCACCATTTTCGGCAAAAGCAAAACTTTCATAACCCAGTCTTTCCACCATCTGGATTTTTGCATGTAGCATGGCGTAATGCTCTTCTCCTTTAGTGGGTGATGAATGGATATGTTCTGGTCTTATCCCTAAGCTTAACTCTTGTTCTGTCAAATTTGAAAATGCCTCGGGCCTTAGGATTTTTGCGAGTATGGTTTTATTGTGGTCCTGAAAATAAAGTGCATTCTCCTTTTTCACTAATCGACCATTCAGGAAATTCATAGGCGGCATACCAATGAAACCTGCTACAAAACGATTAGCAGGGTGAGCATATAAGTTTTGCGGGGTATCGATCTGCTGAATTTCTCCCTGGTCGAGTACAACGATTCTGTCACCGAGGGTCATGGCCTCTACTTGATCATGGGTAACGTAAACAACGGTGGTTTGTAGTTTTTGATGCAACTTGGCAATTTCAAGACGCATTTGCCCACGTAACTTTGCATCAAGGTTACTCAAGGGTTCGTCGAAGAGGAAAACCTTTGGATTACGAACGATAGCCCGGCCAATGGCGATCCTTTGGCGTTGCCCGCCGGACATGGCTTTAGGTTTACGGTTAAGGAGAGGTTCAATATCCAATATCCGGGCGGCCTCCATTACTTTTTCACGAATAACCTGTTTTTTCATTCCCCTTATTTTGAGGCCAAAAGCAAGATTTTCGTAGGCAGTCATGTGCGGATAAAGGGCGTAGTTTTGAAATACAATAGCAATGTCCCGATCCTTGGGAGGTAGATGATTGACTATTTGCCCATCAATATATAAGTTACCGGAGCTGATTTCTTCCAGACCGGCAATCATTCGTAACAAAGTAGATTTACCACAACCCGAAGGCCCTACTAATACGAGGAACTCCTTATCCCGAACGGAAAAATCGGCATTTTTAATGGCAGTTACCTTACCGTATTGTTTTACCACTTGTTCAAATTGTATCCCTGCCATAGTTTGACATTGTGTAAAATTAGTAACTGGTATTTTGATCCTCAATATACGATTCTAAAACTTTCAGAGCGATGGGTTCTGCTTGTATGGCCTGTAAGCTCAATAAGCCCTCAATGGTTGATTCCGCTCCGGAGTTCAGATTTACTTGTTGAGGAGAGCCAATTCCGTCAAATGTTCGCCCGGTTTCTGGGTTGTACATTACTTTTGCAGCTGGATTGTTACCAAAAAACCAACTAGCTAAGCTCCCAGCTGTTTTGGCATAAGTCGAGTCTTTCGTAATGGTAAAAGCTTCTAAAGAAGCATAAATCATTGGCCGCAAGCCGTAGGCTATTTGGTCAAATGATTTGAGATCTATGATCTTTATTTCTTCCTCCTTTTTTTCCAAAGTAAAGGCACTGATAAATCCTTTATCCAGACAATAGGGGTAGAAGTATTTCACCTCTTTAATTCCCGCATCAATAAAAGCTTGATGTTGTAATATTCTGCCTGTATAGATCAGGGCATAAGCTTGGGAATTGCCCCATGCATGCCAAATATTTCGCCAACTTAAAAAGGCGTAGTAAGGAGTTTGCTTTTTATCACCGTGTTGAACTTTAAGGAGTAGATTC
>CAYNUM010000639.1:0-1780 GCA_964400025.1 uncultured Croceivirga sp. | reverse complement strand
ATTCAGCCATAATAGTTATTCTACTTTGAATGTGGGCTTGAATGGTGCTTTAACATTGGGCCCAGTCCAGCTATTTGCTTTGACGGATAATATTCTTTCTACATTCAAAGTATTAGATAATCGATCTGCACATGTTCGAGTTGGGCTCAACCTAACGATTGGACGTTACGAAAAGGAGGTACACAATGAACCTAAAAATCCAACTCCCGGAGATCGTTTGTCGACCTTAAACTATTAGGCCATCTAAATTCAGACAAAACAAACTTAGTTTAAAGATAAAAACCAAATCTATATCAAAAACCAGATGCGTGGTGGACTAGCTATCCACCGCGTATTTTTTTGTCTAAACCTTTGTAATCTTTCATCTCTTTTTCTATTGAATAGGCTAAACATTCAATTTTGCCAAGCAACAAATAGGTTATTTTTACATATCAAACTTAATTTGTATACATACTGTTCCATAATCAGCTACAACCTTTCCCGAATTTTAGCCTACCACAAGCTCAAATTTTAGAAAAAATATAGGATTTATTGCTATTTTCGGCAGATTATTAAAAGCCCCAAAATTGGGGTTATTCCTACACCTGGAATCTGTAGGAAAAATTTTAATAGTTTAGAGATTCATTTGTAGTACAATTCTCAGAGGTGGGGATTGTACTTTTTTATTCCCCTACCCTATTTAAATCGTCAAATGCTCTAAAGCTCTTCTGAAGGTTTTTGATAGGAAATGAAATACAAGCCCAAGAAAGTTAACACTCCATTTAGAATCAGTAACTCAAATCCGAACTTATATCCAAAGAACAAAATTTCCGAGTACTTGTTGAGGAAAAATGTGATAACAGGAGCCATAATACACACAATTGGGGCGTACTTATCAATAATGGGACGTTTCATAAAAAATCCGAAAGTATACAAGCCCAATAAAGGCCCATAGGTATAACTGGCCACCGTAAAAATTTGTGCAATAACTGCTTTATCATTGACCAGCCAGAATAGGATGATCACAAAAAATAATAATACTGAAAAACCGATATGCACATAAAAGCGGGTCTTTTCGCCATGTTCAACTTCTTCTTTTTCAAAGTCCAGAAAATCTACACAAAAGGAAGTCGTCAAGGCAGTCAATGCCGAATCTGCACTAGAATAAGCTGCTGCAATCAATCCCAATAAAAATACAATTCCTACCACCGGACCGAGCGAACCCAATGCAATTGTAGGATATAATAAATCTGTATCTGGAACAACCTCTCCGCCAACAATTTTGGTTGGCATTTCAATACCTACTTCTCCTGCATAAATAAACAGCAATGCTCCAAGCGCCAAAAAAAGCAGTTTGGCAAAGACCAAAACTATGCTAAACCAAAACATATTTTTTTGTGCTTCTCCAATATTTCGACAGCTAAGGTTTTTTTGCATCATGTCCTGATCCAAACCCGTCATTACAATGGCAATCGAAGCTCCGGCCAAAAATTGCTTAAAGAAGTTTTTGGGATCCCCCCAACCTCCTTCAAAAAAGAACATTTGGGAATAATTGCTATTGCTTACCGTATCTACAATTCCTCCAACTGACAAGTTTAATTTTTGTCCGATAATTATTACGGTTAAAATGACAGCTGTAAGCATACAAAAAGTTTGCAGCGTATCTGTCCACACTATGGTTCGAATTCCTCCTTTGAAAGTATAAACCCAAATCAAGACAATCGTAATCAAAACGGTAAGCCAAAAAGGTATTCCAAAAGCCTGCATGACAAACTCTTGTAAAACAATGGCTACTAAATAG
>CAYNUM010000638.1:0-1781 GCA_964400025.1 uncultured Croceivirga sp. | reverse complement strand
TGCACCCTGGAAAAACCCATAAATCGGTTGGCTTGGCAACATTTCCGGACATCCATTGATCTCCCAAAAAGAGGGTATTATGAAGTTTGGGTAAAAGCAACTGATCAAACTGGAAAAAGTCAACCCATGGTTCTGCCGGGATGGAATCCAAAGGGGTATTTGAATAATGCATGCCATCGCATTGCCATAAAAGTTGTGTAAGGTGGAGGAAAATTTCCAAAGACAAGTAAAATCGCTAGGAAGGTTACTGCTAACTTTTGCCTTCTTGCTAACCCTCTTTATCGGGGGAATTCTCTATGTTAAACACAATCCAAACGCATTGTATTTTTTAGAGGACTATGAGGTCTTGCCCGCCAATGAGACCATACTTGTTGAATTGGATGACGAAACCATTTCCGAATCTGGTTTTGTCAATGATCAAGGGGTCTCCCAAGTTATTCAAAACTGCACGCAGTGCCATTCCGCCAAATTGGTGACCCAAAACCGAATGAGTGAGGAAGGTTGGGAATCAACGATCAGTTGGATGCAGGAAACACAGAATCTTTGGGATTTAGGGGGCAAACAGGAAATTATAGTGGCGTATTTGGCCAAAAACTATGGTCCGGTCAATAAAGGAAGAAGGGAAAACCTTACCGATGTGGAATGGTATGAATTAGAATAGAAATGGAAGTCTATTGGGAAGCATTTTTAAACGGATTTAATGGTACTGTAAATTATACCTGGAAATCCATACTTTTTGATGTACCGTGGTACAAAAACTATTTTTGGGGGTTAATTTTCATCTCCTTGTCCGTGTGGGTTTTGGAAATTGTGTTCCCATGGCGAAAGAACCAATCCATTTTTAGAAAGGACTTTTGGTTGGACGGTTTCTATATGTTCTTCAATTTTTTTGTGTTTGCAATAGTCATAAAGGGCGTATATAATATTCTGGAAATCGGTTTTGGCCAAATAGGGGTTTCGGCCCAAAGCCTAGCATTACTCCCCATAACCAGGTGGCCTATGTGGTCGCAGCTTTTAATCTTCTTTATTTTATTGGATTTTGTACAGTGGCTCACCCATATTGCCCTACATAAATTTTCATTTTTATGGCGGTTTCACCAAGTGCACCACAGTGTAAAAGAAATGGGTTTTGCAGCGCACTTGCGCTACCATTGGATGGAAAACATTCTTTACAAACCGCTAAAAACCTTTGGGGTCATGCTGTTGGGCGGTTTTGAACCAGAGCAGGCCTATATCGTTCATTTTGCGGCAATTTCCATTGGTCATTTGAACCACGCCAATATAAAATTGACGTACGGGCCCTTTAAATACATTTTTAACAACCCTGTAATGCACTTGTACCATCATTCCTATACGCTTCCCCAAGGGAAATACGGGGTCAATTTTGGATTGAGTTTAAGCCTTTGGGATTACCTTTTCGGTACAAATTATATTCCGGAAGAGGGAGGGAAAATTCCATTGGGTTATCCTGGAGACCAAAAAATGCCCAAAGGGTTTTGGGGACAATTAGTACATGGGTTCAAAAAAATATAACCGCAACAAAAGATCTCATCGCGCAACGATTGTGCTATCTTGTATCTTCAATAAAAAGCCCCAATGAAAAAAATCTGTTTTGTACTTCTATTGCCCCTATTGCTTTCTTTTCAATGTGAAGAAGATGACCTTAGTGGTTTTGAGACCAGCTATTTTATTCAAAATGAAACGAACACCCCTTTATTTTTCTTCGGTTTTGAGATTTTTTTGATGCAGAAGACTCCATAAAACTTACTTTTGTGTGGCTG
>CAYNUM010000637.1:0-1786 GCA_964400025.1 uncultured Croceivirga sp. | reverse complement strand
CCCCAATTGCGGGGACCTTTTTATTGCACCAGGAAATGGTGGTACCGGTGAGGTAGGACAGAACCTTGCGCTTAATGCGGAAGATCCTCAGGAAGTTGTGGAGGCGGTTTTGGCCAATAAAATTGATTTGTTGGTCGTAGGGCCGGAAGCACCATTGGTCAAAGGACTGGTCAATGACTTGAAGGCAGATGAGCGATTGAAGGACTTATTGATCGTTGGTCCCGAGCAATCCGGTGCGCAGCTGGAAGGCAGTAAAGAATTTGCTAAGGACTTCATGTATCGCTATGGCATACCGACAGCCAAGGCCAAAGTATTTGATGAATCTAACATCGAAGAAGGTTATCAATTTCTGGAAGATAACGAGGCACCTTATGTCCTGAAAGCTGATGGCTTAGCCGCAGGAAAAGGGGTGTTGATCACGTCGGATTTGGAAGAGGCCAAAGAAAACCTACGTGAATTGATCGTAGAGAAAAAGTTTGGAGAAGCAAGTGCGAGGGTACTTGTTGAGCAATTCCTGGATGGAATAGAGTTGTCGGTGTTCGTCTTGACGGACGGCAAGGATTTCCTTTTGCTTCCTGAGGCAAAAGACTATAAGAGGATTGGAGAGGGTGATACAGGCCCCAATACGGGAGGAATGGGAGCGATCTCACCGGTTTCTTTTGCCAAGCCCCATTTCATGGAGAAAATTGAGACAAGGATCATTCGCCCTACCATTGCCGGGCTGGAAGAAGACGGCATTCCATTTTGTGGCTTCATATTCTTTGGACTCATCAATGTGAAAAACGATCCTTACGTTATTGAGTACAATGTGCGTATGGGCGATCCTGAAACAGAAGCAGTACTCCCTCGAATCAAAAGTGATTTACTAGAGCATTTGGCAGCCACAGCTAAAGGAGAATTGGCCGATCAAAAACTGGAAACCGTTCCTTATTCGGCGGTTACGGTAATGATGGTGTCCGAAGGATATCCTGGTGCCTATGAGAAAGGGCGTAAGATTACCATAGATACGAATTTGAAAGGAGTGATTCCATTTCATGCAGGTACCAAATTGCAAGATGGTGAGCTGTTAACGAATGGGGGACGGGTAATTACACTAACTGCATTGGGTAAGAATATGCTGGAGGCCATGACCAAATGCTACGACGCGACCCCATTCGTGAAATGGGACGGCAAGAACCTTCGAAAAGATATCGGTCAGGACCTGAAAGAGTACGGCTAAGTGATCCAATAACCACTGGTATGGTTCGAATTGGCTATTTACAGCCAGCCAACTATCTTTGGTTAATTGATGATTGAAGTAATCGATGGGATGTAGTTCGTGTAGTACGGGGACTGACGGTGAAGTCAGTGGTTGCAGAAACAACGGCGGGTGTAGCACCGGAGGGTGTAACAAACTAAACGTTTTTGACTGGTTGTCGAACATGGATGTACCTACACTCGAGCAATTCGAGTATGTAGAGATCCGATTTAAAAATGGTCGTAAGGAGTTTTTTCGCAATCAGGAGCAACTTGAACTACATACAGGTGACGCGGTAGTTGTCGATGTACCCAATGGTCATCACATAGGTCACGTTTCACTACAAGGAGAATTGGTACGCCTTCAGATGAAGAAGAAAGGCGTGAAGAAGATGGAGGACATCCGGAACATCTATCGATTAGCCTCACCAAAAGACATTGATAAATTCCGAAGCGTTAAGAAACGCGAAGAGCCTACGCTCTACCGCACGCGAGAGATCATTCAATTGCAAAAGCTGCAGATGAAACTCACGGACGTAGAGTATCAGGC
>CAYNUM010000636.1:0-1786 GCA_964400025.1 uncultured Croceivirga sp. | reverse complement strand
GTCCCATACTTCCGAATAGGTTATGATAGTGTTCCATATCTGAATTCCGAAAAAAAGAAACACAAATGCATAAAATACTTTCAGTAAGTACCAACGCCATTTAGGTATGCCATGGGTTTCGAGAAAGCTGTGGTGGTCGCCCACGCTTTTTTCAATAGTTTTCATGATGTTCGTTTTTTGATTGATTGTATTAAGCTGATTGACCGTTATTGATTGATGAAAATGATTTCTTCCGTTTTTCCATTTAATTCAAGCCCTGCACCCTTCGCCATGTCCACCTCAAGGGTCTTCGCTCTAAGCGCGAGCTTACAGGTACTGTTCTTATCCATTTTAAGCTTGATTTTTTCAGTGTTAAGTGTAGCTTCGTTTTCAAAATAGCCATGCTCCAAGACCAGGCCGCTTAGGCTATTGTTGGTGATGGCAATGGTAATCGTGTCTTTGGTTTTAATTTTTGCATTCAGATTGATTTGAAGCTTTGAATCGAGCACTGTGGTCTGAATAGAATCTAGAAAAGCACTAGGTCCCCAAACATTAAGGGTAGTGGTGGAATCTTGGGTAAAAACCACTTTAATCCTATCACTCACTTCAATACTGTCAAAATGGGCAATGTCCCTTTTTTGTGATTCAAAAAGACCGAAACCGGCAGCACGTTCTTTCTTGACATGATAATGCACACGGCCCTGAAAGAACAGCGATAACGCAAATAATAGGGCCACCCCAATCAATACAATTAGATTACTTGTCTTCATCACGGTTTTGTTCATAGAGGTTTTTTACTTCTTCAAAGGTGACATCCAACAGCCGCATTTTTTTGAATACATCTGGCAAGACAATCTCTTTAAACTCATTTCTTCTGATGGACAATACCTTTTGATATCCATCTTCGGCCACAAAATATCCGATGCCCCTTTTGTTATAAATGATTTTCATTTCCTGTAAATGGTTAAAAGCCCTAATGGCCGTATTTGGATTGACTTCAACAAGCACAGCAATTTCCCTTACGGATGGAATTCGTTCCCCCTCTTGCCATTTTCGAATGAGAATGTTTTCGTAGAAAAAATCTACGATTTGAAGGTAAATGGGTTTGCTAGCATCAAATTCCATACTACCCCTCCTTCTCTTTTATTTTGAAATAGGTGGCCAAATACAACACTGGTCCCAGAATGGTCAGAAATAGTATTTTACCAAATCCGGAAAAATCCTGCTGCGCCAATTCAAACCCTTTCGAACCCAAACCGGATTTATCAAAAACATCCAAACCATGGTTTAGCATGGTGAAAAGTGCCATATTGAAAAAGACAAGACTTAGCGCAGTCACAACGACCAACAATACAGTTTTGCTCCTACGATTTTTTTTGAAGGTACTCGCCCCGAACATAAAAATGGGCTGGAGAAATAAATAGAAGGTTGCCATTTTCCAATAGCCTTCAAAAGACATATTGACGAAATGGAGTTCTGCTCCAAACAAAACACTTCCAAATACCAAGGAAAAACCACCCACTACAATTCCCAATAGGACAAAACATAGGGTATGAAGTACGGCGCTGGATAGCCAAATGGCAACGATTCTTTCTAAAGCAGAAATCGGAAGGGTCAAATACAGTGTATTCGACTTTTTAAAATGAATTTCCTTGAAATAAGAGAAGGTCAGCAAAACACCAGAAATGATAAAAAACAAGGACAAGACACTGAAAAAAGCATCGCTTTCGATTTTTTTGTTCCAAAAGAAGTTCAATTGAATGAAGCCAAATAGTAACGCACTACAGATGGCCAAAGCCGTCAAAAT
>CAYNUM010000635.1:0-1786 GCA_964400025.1 uncultured Croceivirga sp. | reverse complement strand
TGATAAGGTGATTGAGTTTTAGAAGGAGCATTCAGAGAATCCTAATGCACAGGCTTTGCCAGAAGAAGAAGATGACATGAATATTGATCCAAAATCCAAGACATCGTAAGCTGAAGAAGTTGTTTAAATGGCTGAAGAGTTCATTCGTGAGCAGGGTGCTGAACCTGGTTTTTTGGGAATGTATGATTTTCCAAATACCCTGAACTGGAGTCCCAATGCACAGGTAGTCCATGGTATTCCAAACAATGACGAACTGAAAGAGGGAGATATTATTTCGGTGGACTGTGGTGCACTAAAGAATGGTTTCTATGGTGACCATGCCTACACTTTTGAAGTCGGTGAGGTCGAACCGGAAACTAGAAAATTATTGAAAACCACGAAGGAGTCTTTATATATTGGAATTCGTGAATTTAAATTGGGTAATCGTGTAGGCGATGTGGCTTATGCCATTCAAAGTTATTGCGAAAACCAAGGATATGGCGTGGTGAGGGAACTCGTAGGACATGGTCTAGGGAAAGATCTGCATGAAGATCCGCAAATGCCCAACTACGGTAAACGCGGTCGCGGCAAGAAATTCCAAAATGGAATGGTCGTGGCCATAGAACCGATGATCAATATGGGTACACGTCGCATAAAGCAACTCAAAGACGGTTGGACTATTTTAACCGCAGATGGTAAACCAAGCGCCCATTTTGAACATGATGTTGCGATGGTTGATGGAAAACCTGAATTACTTTCAACCTTTCAATACATTTATGACGCCCTTGGCATAAAGTCAACGGAGGAAGACCAGTTTCGGGCCTCCAAAATAGCTTAGGGTGTCACGTGTCTTCAAATTCTTTCTCAATCTTATTCCGAGACCTTGGCTGATCTCAATCAGCTATTGGGTTCGACCCATTATTGCTCTATTCCTAAAAGGAAATCGGTATATCGATCCGATTGATGGCAAAGGTTTCCGAAAGTTTCTTCCTTATGGATATGAAAACTCAAGGGAAAATGTACTGTCCCCTTCTACCCTCTCATTGGAACGACATCGATTGTTATGGTTGTTCTTAAACCAGAAAACGAATTTTTTCAAGGCTCCTCTTAAGGTGTTGCACTTCGCACCCGAACAAGCATTTTATAAACGCTTCCGAAAACAAAAGAATCTTGAATATATCACAACTGATTTGAATTCCCCACTGGCCGATGTAAAAGCGGATATTTGTGACCTCCCATTTGAATCTGAGAGCTTTGATGTAATTCTGTGCAACCATGTATTGGAACACATCCCAAATGACGAGAAGGCCATGCAAGAACTTTTTAGGATTATGAAAAAGGGAGGTTGGGGTGTTTTCCAGATACCACAGGATATCAAACGTAAGACCACTTTTGAAGACGATTCAATTACCGATAAAAAGGAACGTGCCAAAATATTCGGACAATATGATCACGTTCGTATTTATGGTCTTGACTACTTTGATAAATTGAGGGAGGTGGGCTTTGATATTGAGGCTGTCGATTTAACAAGCGAACTTCCAAAAAAAGAAATCGAAAAATATCGATTGGCCAAAGGTGAATTGATTCCCTATGTCAGAAAAGTCTAAGGTTGAACCTGCTTTTCGAATCCATCTGTAATGAACTCTTGGGTATTGCCGTCATCATCTAAATAAATGATGTACGCCTCCAACTCTTTCCGCTTCGACAATAGTTTCTTCGAATCCGCCAAATCCATAGCCATAAAAGTTGTGGCATATGCATCGGCCGTGGCGCAATCATCAGCAATTACGCTTGCCGCCAAAACCTT
>CAYNUM010000634.1:0-1790 GCA_964400025.1 uncultured Croceivirga sp. | reverse complement strand
TGCTTGCCCCAATTCGATTCTTCTTCGGTCTTCGCCAAACTTTTGGATGAGAAAAAAGGAGGAAATTTTGAACTTGTTACCAAGTACAATTACGAAATCACCCAAAAATATCAGCCCAATACGGCAATTCTTGTTACCCGTTTTTCCGATGGGGAGAATATTTTTGAATTGCATGATTTTATGCCTAGATATTATAAGCTCAATGGCAAGTACAATGCCCCCCCAGAGATTATTAGATATGTCAAGCATATTTCAGGAGCACCAAAATTTACCGTGAAATACGACCCAAGACTGGAATATGGTAAAGGGGAAACCGTGCATCATGTTAAGGGTACTTTTATAGTTAGTATTACCAGCAAGCAACAATTTGATTCGCTTTTTCTGTATACCTCATTCAATAAGAACCATGTTCTCAATGGGGAGGAAATTACTCTTAAAGAGGATGGTTACTTCTTGGTGTGTTATAATGAGAAAATATTACGACCCTCTACGGATAAAATTGCGTTGGAATTAGAGCGTACCAAGATTTATTGGTTGGATTGGGTGGATCGCACACCAACCTATAAGAAATTCAACGCTGAAATAATGCGTAGTGCCATCACTCTAAAGATGTTGACCTATAACAAGTCTGGTGCCGTCTTGGCTGCTGCAACCACCTCATTACCTGAAACCATTGGAGAGGTCAGGAACTGGGATTACCGTTTCTGTTGGATTCGAGATGCCTCAATGGTAATCAAAGTAGTCTCTGAATTAGGCCATAAAAATTCTGCCAAGCGTTTTCTTCAGTTTATCATAGATCTAATGCCTGATAAGGATGAGAAACTCCAAATCATGTATGGTATTAATGGTGAAAAAACCTTGACCGAAAAAACCTTGGAGCACTTGGATGGTTACAAAGGTTCCAAACCTGTTCGTACGGGTAATGCAGCATACAAGCAAAAACAAAATGATATCTATGGAATTTTGATGGATGTCATTTACGAACAATTGCTTCGTTTCAGTAATGATATTGAGAATGGGGAAGAGCTTTGGAGCATAACCAAGGCCATTGTTTGGATTGTAACCAAGCACTGGCAAGAACCCGATAAAGGTATCTGGGAATTCCGTGGGGAGGACCGGCATTTCACTTTTTCAAAAGTTCTCTGTTGGGTTGCTTTGGATAGGGCCATTAAAGTCGCCAAAATGTTTGGTAAGCACCGAAAAATAGATAAATGGACCGCTATCGAAGCTGAAATCAAGGAGGATATCATGGAAAACGCCTGGAATGAAGATGTAAAGGCCTTCACCCAGTCTTATGGTTCCTATCATTTGGATGCCTCGGTACTGTTGATGGAATCTTACGGCTTCATCCATGCTAGAGACCCAAAATTTGTGAGCACCGTCAAGGCAATTGAAAAAGACTTGAGTAACGACGGTCTTTTGTATCGCTATAAGAATGAGGACGATTTTGGATTGCCTTCATCCTCCTTTACGATATGTACGTTCTGGTTTATCAATGCACTCTTTAAAATTGGTGAAGAGGAAAAAGCTTTGGCGCAGTTCGAACAGTTATTGAGTTATAGCAACCATTTAGGATTGTTCAGTGAAGACATCGATTTCAAAACCAAACGTTTGTTGGGGAATTTCCCGCAGGCCTATTCACACCTTGCTTTGATTGAATGTGCCATTAATTTTTCAAGAAAACAAAGCGAGGAAAAGATTTTGGAGTCTATTAGCTGATATCGCCGGCGATTTGTTGGATTTTATGAAGTAATCAAGTAATCAAGGATTAAGATTCAATAGGTATCCGA
>CAYNUM010000633.1:0-1796 GCA_964400025.1 uncultured Croceivirga sp. | reverse complement strand
GATCCAAATTTTGTTGTCTGGCATTTTTCCATCGGCTCGCAACCAAATCACAGTGCAATCAAATGTGCCGGATGGAACTTGCACTTCCTCCTGTCCGGCATAGACTATTTGAGCATCAGAATTAGTCATTGCTGTTGATACAAATACTTTGAGTTGCAAGCTGTCGCCTGGTTGGTAATCGATGGCATGCATCAACATATATAGCTCCTCTCGGAAAGTGTCCTGGTGATAGTTTGAATCAATTTCATACTTTCTTTCGAGTGTATCCTGGGTCATTAGAAACATTCCGGTTGTACCACTTGCTGTTTGTTCATAGTCAATATCTAAAGCGGAAGGACCCACCGATAAATCAATCGCAACCCGTTCGATTCTCATGTCAGCCGTATCAAAATGAAATTCTGCGGTTTCATAAACACTACCATCGTCAAATTGAGAGGTGTCTCTTGAAACGAGTTTACCATTCTTAAATGCCCAGCCAAATATCATAGAACCAACTTTCAGCCCAGTGTTGTCATACATGTGATAAGTATTATATCCTTGTAGGATTCTTTGCAAGTTCGCCGGCTTACCCAACCATGTTTTATCAATTGACTTGTTTTGTGGGGTTGAACATCCGAGTAGTGCGATCGAAAGAATAAACAGTAACTTCTTCATAGGTTAGGTTTACAAGGAAACAATTCTTCGTGCCTAGGCACCTCATCCGTTCAAAATTCTATTTCACCACTGCCGGAATAGCTAGGGGGATTGAGCCGCTTTCATTGGAATGTGGCCACAAAAAACTGATGTGGTGTAATTGCTACCACTTATTTATTGGCCGAAACCAGTTGATCAAATTGCATTTTTAGAGTTTCGAAGCGCATATAGGCGTCTTTTCCAGGGATTTGATCGGTATCATTTAGCATATCATACAAGTAAGAGATTTGTCTCACGAGTCTTGGTTGCGGGTAGATTTCGTCTTTGTCACTCAATTCGTTCTTGACGCTTTCGAGTTTAGCTAATAATGCAATCTGTTTCTTTGATTGCTTTTTGACGGCTTGAATTTTTTCTATCTCGTTTGAGATTTCGTTTTCATACTTCCTGGCGGTCGTGAGCAAATCTCTAATTTGGATGACCAAGCCCATTTGATCGGAAATAATTTCTGTTGTGATTCCATCCTCAGTTAGTCGTGGGTCTATCAACAAATCAAACTGTTGTCTGAAGGTGCCGCCATCTGCCTTCAGCACTGCCGTATAAGTTCCAGGCAAGGCCAATGGACCATTTTTAAATCTTTTCGCTTCATCCTTATTCCAAGGGCCAGCGACCTTCATATCCCAGTGAAACCTATTTAATCCTTTATCTCCAGTTAGATTGATGTCTGATTTAACCTCTACCTGTTCGGTACTCATGTTTCTCGTTGACTCAGATTCTTGCGCCCGTTTGGTACTGTCACTTTCAAAAGATGCCGCCACATTTTTTAAGTCATCAATTATCTCAAGTTGAACGTCTGATGACGGTTGAGTCAAATAATAGTCAATGATCACAGAAGGTGAAGGATATTCCGGTGTTTTACTAAACCTGGCACCAGAAGGCTTTCGATATCTAATAGTACTCTTTGGCTTGAATAATTTGACCTCAGAGTCATTCTGAAAATCAATTTGCCTTAGTGTAGAAATATTATCCAAAATCCAGAATCCTCTGCCCATGGTAGAAAGGACCAGATCATCACGATGAATCTTAATGTCAGTAATTGGAGTTACGGGGAGGTTTTGTTGAAATGACTTCCAAGATTCTCCATCGTTGTTTGAAATGAACATCCC
>CAYNUM010000632.1:0-1803 GCA_964400025.1 uncultured Croceivirga sp. | reverse complement strand
TAACCGTTAATGACTACTTGGCCAAAAGGGACAGTGCCTGGATGGGGCCTATTTAATTCCATGGGCTATCGGTAGATTGTATTGATAAGCACAAGCCCAATTCCGACGCCAGAAGAAAGGCATACAATGCAGACATTACCTATGGCACCAATAATGAATTTGGTTTTGATTACCTGAGAGACAATATGGCCCACACACCAAAAGATTTGGTACAGCGCCCACATCATTACGCTATCGTCGATGAGGTAGATTCCGTATTAATCGATGACGCGAGAACACCCTTGATTATATCGGGACCCGTGCCCGAGGGCGACCGGCATGAGTTCAACGAATTGAAGCCCAAGGTCTCTGACATCGTACAAAAACAACGGCAACACTTGACCGGCGTACTTGCCGAAGCGAAAAAGTTAATCAAAGAAGGTGATACCAAAGAAGGTGGTTTTCTATTGCTTCGAGTTTATCGTGGTTTACCGAAAAATAAGGCATTGATTAAGTTTTTAAGCGAAGAAGGAGTAAAACAACTACTTCAAAAGACTGAAAACTTCTACATGCAAGACAACAATAGGGAAATGCCCAAAGTGGATGAAGACCTATTATTTACTATAGACGAAAAGAATAATCAGATTGAACTGACCGACAAAGGGGTAGATTACATTTCTGGCGAACAGAACAAAGATTTCTTTGTGATGCCTGACATCGGTGGTGAAATTGCGCAAATCGAGAATCAAAATCTCGACATTGAAAAAGAGGCAGAGCTTAAAGAAGCCCTTTTTAAGGAGTTTGCAGTAAAAAGTGAGCGTATCCATACCATGAGCCAATTACTCAAGGCGTACACTCTTTTTGAAAAGGATGTGGAATACGTGGTCATGAACAACAAGGTGTTGATTGTTGATGAGCAAACCGGCCGTATTATGGACGGACGGCGTTACTCTGATGGATTACACCAAGCCATCGAGGCC
The DNA here is from genome assembly GCA_964400025.1 of uncultured Croceivirga sp. Classification (GTDB taxonomy): domain Bacteria; phylum Bacteroidota; class Bacteroidia; order Flavobacteriales; family Flavobacteriaceae; genus Croceivirga. Next base: position 844 of record CAYNUM010000632.1, on the reverse strand, counting down.
AAGGAAAATGTGAAAATTGAGGCCCTGACCCAGACGTTCGCTACCATTACCCTCCAGAACTATTTTAGGATGTACAATAAGCTGGCGGGTATGACGGGTACTGCGGTCACCGAGGCTGGTGAATTCTGGGAAATCTATAAGTTGGACGTTGTGGAAATACCCACCAACCGCCCAATTGCAAGGGATGACCGAAACGATTTGATTTATAAAACCAAGCGTGAAAAGTACAACGCCATTATTGAAGAAGTGACACAACTTTCAAAACAGGGCCGCCCTGTATTGATTGGTACTACTTCGGTAGAGATTTCAGAGTTGCTTTCTAAGTTATTGAGTGTTCGGAAAATTCCGCACAACGTATTGAATGCGAAGTTGCATAAAAAGGAGGCTGATATTGTTGCTGAAGCAGGTGATGCCGGCGTTGTAACGATTGCTACGAACATGGCAGGTCGGGGTACTGATATCAAGCTGACCGATTTGGTCAAAGACACTGGAGGTCTTGCCATAGTTGGTACGGAAAGACATGATTCCCGTCGCGTTGACCGTCAGCTTCGTGGGCGATCTGGTCGACAAGGAGATCCTGGCAGTTCACAATTCTATGTTTCATTGGAAGACAACCTAATGCGCTTGTTTGGTTCAGAACGTGTAGCAAAAATGATGGACCGTATGGGATTGGAAGAAGGTGAGGTCATTCAACATTCAATGATGACCAAATCCATTGAACGCGCCCAGAAAAAAGTGGAAGAGAACAACTTCGGAATCCGTAAACGTTTGTTGGAATATGATGACGTAATGAATGCGCAACGCGAGGTGGTCTATAAGCGTCGCCGTCATGCTTTACAAGGTG
>CAYNUM010000631.1:0-1808 GCA_964400025.1 uncultured Croceivirga sp. | reverse complement strand
CGTTCGGTTTCTTATTTGGCTCAGCATTCTTAGTATTACCGAATGCCTTTGCTCAATCATCAGAATTGAAGCAAGAAATTATTGCGTCTAGAGCAGAGCATGTTCAATCCAGCTTTTCTCAATCATATGTCTCCAATATAATCACCGGCCGCCGTTATGATATAAGATATCACAACGTAGTAAACAGTCCATTGTATCTTGGGGCTGAGCCTAGAATGGAAACACTTGTTTATGATGGCGTTCAGCTTAAAGATATTGAACTGCAATTCGATTTATACGAGCAGTTGGTCGTGGTTCTTCTCGAGTCCAAACGAAATGAACGTTATGTCACCATTGATTCCAAAAAAGTAGAGTCTTTCACCATTGGTGATGACTACTTTGTCAATGTAAGTGGTGATTTGTCTATGGGTAATGGATTGTACCAACTTGCTCATGATGGTCAACATAGCCAACTTTATATTAAACGAAAAAAAGGAAGGATCGTCAAAGTCGTTGATGGCAGAGAGTTGACTCGCTATATACCACAGTTTTCATATTTTGTTAAAAATCAGTTCGGAACCTACGAAATCGGCGGTAAGAAATCTATCCTCGAAGCGTACAAAAATTCCAGCAGTGTTGAAGAAATTCTAAAATCATCAAATGCCAAATTTGGTGCGAAGAAAATTGAAGAAACCTTGCTAAAAGTTATTCCATTGATTGACAATTTAGACACTAGTACCCTCCCCGATGGTTAGAAGTATTTTGTACATATCCATCCTAGCGTTAACCATAAGCCTCAAAACATATGGTCAGCAATCTTTATTACTTAGTGGTGACTATAAGAATGTCCTGTTCAAAGAAATGGTCTCTGATCTTGAGAAAAGATACGGAGTTCGGTTCTTCTATGAGTCAGAATTAGATAGCACAAGATTGAGCTTGAAGTTTGACAATTTGACACTTGATAAATTTCTAAAGACCATATCCGAAACGTCAAATATCAATTTCTACAGAAAAACAGACAACATCGCCATTGCAACAGGTGAATACAAAATTCGAAGCAAATTATCTGCTGAATTGTTTCAATCAGAAGAAAAACAGCAGGATCTTTCACTAGACTCGCAAACTACAATACTCGATAACATTAGAGAAAAAGCCGAAAAAGAACGAATTGAGCAAGAAGAGAGTGTAGTAATCCAAATTGGTGATGCTGTTAAACGATTTGATGGAAAAAATGCGACAATCTCCGGGTTCATTAGGGATTCGCAAAGTGGAGAACCAGTAGTTGGAGCTTCAGTATTTAAGAAAGACCCACTGGTTGGAGTAATAACAGACGGTTTCGGTTATTTTGCCCTTACTCTTCCGAAAGGTAAATATGAACTGAATGTCACTTCCATAGGCATGAGGTCAACCAAACGTCAGGTTATTTTGATGAGTGATGGTGATCTCGATATTAACCTACAAACAGATATTGTGAGCTTAAAGGAAGTGGTCGTTACGAGTGAAAAGAATTCTGTTGACAACCTACAGACGGGATACACCAAACTGAACATCCAGAACATCAAGCAAATCCCATCGATCATGGGTGAAGCCGATATTATGAAGATTGCGCTGACGCTACCTGGCGTTCAGAGCGTTGGCGAAGCTGCGGCTGGTTTCAATGTTCGTGGTGGTAGCGCTGATCAAAATCTCATTTTACTCAATGACGTACCAATCTACAATTCCAATCACCTGTTTGGTTTCTTTTCTGTCTTTAACCCTGACGTTATTGCCAGTGCCAACTTATACAAGAGTGGAATCAATGCGCATTATGGTGGGCGAATAGCCTCGGT
>CAYNUM010000630.1:0-1814 GCA_964400025.1 uncultured Croceivirga sp. | reverse complement strand
AAGACAAATTGACTAAAGGACGCCTGTTATACAACCACAATTGCGCTACTTGCCACGGCCCAGATGGTAGGGGTATTGAAAACCTAGCCCCTCCCCTATTGGCTTCCGAATATGTTGCTGAAAACAAAGAACGATTGGTGTCATTGATGCTTCATGGCCTTACGGGGCCTTTAACCATTGACGGAAAGGAATATAACTTCATAAATGCCATGCCAGGTATTGGAAGTAATGAAAACCTATCGAACGAGGATGTCAGGGATATTGGCAATTTCATCCGAAATGCATTCACCACCTCTCCCCAAAGCATTACCGCTCAAACCGTTGATAGCTTACGTAATAGTGGGCGTCCTTTTGATAAAATGTTCACGCAAAAAGAACTTCATGAAATTTTCCCATAAAAACCTAGTATTCTTCATAGTATTAACTATTGGTCTTATTACCAATGCCCAAGAGAGCTGGAGAAATTTAATAGTCAATGATTCAATGGAAGGTTGGGAAATCAAAAATGGCAATGCCCCTTACCGAGTCGAAAATGGTGTTGTCATCGGAACTACGGTCAAACAATCGCCCAATACATTTTTGTGCACACGTGAACGTTTTGATGATTTTATTTTAGAATTTGAGGTTTTCGTCGACAGTACCGTTAACTCTGGGGTTCAGTTCAGAAGCAATAGTTTTCCAGAGTTTAAAGAGGGCAAAGTGCATGGCTACCAGGCTGAAATCGACCCCAGCAAACGTGCTTGGAGCGGAGGTATATACGAGGAGGGCAATAGAGGCTGGCTCCATGACTTAAAGGACAATGAAAAAGGAAGAAACGCTTTTAAAAATGGCAGTTGGAATCATTACAGAATTGAAGCTGTAGGCAATCATTTGGCCATTTGGGTCAATGGTATAAACACGGCAAATCTTGAGGACAACAACTCCGCTTCAGGTTTTATTGGCCTACAGGTTCACAGTATTGGCAAAGACCAAGAACCGGGCAAAGAAATAAAATGGCGCAACCTTAAATTACTTACTGAAGATTTAATCGAACACGCTACTAAAACCACAATACCCCTCAAGCAAGGATAAAATCGATTTGAGTAATTTTGTAGGAAGCAAGAATTTTATGTCACAAAAACTAATTGCCCCCTCCCTTCTAGCCGCAGACTTTGCGAATTTGCAGCGAGATATCGAAATGGTCAACGCAAGCCAAGCCGACTGGTTTCATCTAGATGTGATGGACGGGGTATTTGTACCCAACATATCATTCGGCATGCCGGTCATTAAAGCTATGGCCAAGCACACCAAAAAAACGCTAGATGTACATCTGATGATTGTTGACCCAGACCGCTACATTCAGATATTTGCCGATTTAGGGGCCGAAATTCTAACGGTACATTTTGAGGCCTGTACCCATTTACACCGCACCATTCAGGCAATAAAGGCCGCAGGTATGAAAGCAGGTGTGGCCTTGAACCCGCATACTTCGATAAACTTGCTTGAAGATACTATTCAAGATATAGATTTGGTTTGTTTAATGAGCGTGAATCCGGGTTTTGGAGGACAGAGTTTTATTGAAAATACCTATCAAAAAGTTACTGATTTAAAGGCTTTGATTCAACAAAAACAAGCAGGGACTTTGATTGAAATTGACGGTGGTGTCTCCACAAAAAATGCCAAAAATTTAGTGGATTGTGGGGCTGACGTTTTAGTTGCAGGTAGTTTTGTGTTTAGAAGTGAAAATCCTACCCAGACCATTGAACAATTAAAAAAGGAAATCGCCTAATGACCGAATTTGATGTTGTTATTATTGGCGGAGGACCTATTGGTAT
>CAYNUM010000629.1:0-1821 GCA_964400025.1 uncultured Croceivirga sp. | reverse complement strand
AATACCTTTTTGCATGGGGTGGTTAGCACAAAACACTACATATTGGTGTACCTTTCTAAATTCGCGCATCAAGGCTTTTGGTGCAGCACAATAGCCCATTTTCCAACCAGTTACATGAAAGGTTTTTCCAAAAGAGGCGCAAAGAATACTTCTCTGAACCAAGTCCTTGAATTTGGCAGCACTTTGATGTTCTTCTCCGTCGAAAACCAGATGTTCATACACTTCATCGCTTAGTAAGACAATATCCGTATCCATTAAAACTTCCTGAAGCTTTATCATATCCTGTTCTGAAAGAATGGTTCCTGTTGGGTTGTGAGGGGTATTGATAATGACCATCTTGGTCTTGGGTGTAACGGCTTCTCGAAATTTATCCCAATCTACCATAAAATCTTTTCCTATTAATTGTAATGGTTTAACAATGCCTCCACACAGTTCAATGGCAGGTTCGTAACAGTCGTAGGCTGGCTTGAAAACAATCACTTCATCACTAGCCTGTATAAAGGCCGAGATGGCGGTAAAAATACCCTGGGTAGCACTAGCCGTAATCGTTATTTCAGATTCAGGATGGTAATAATGTCCGTAAAGCTCTTCTATCTTTTCAGAAATCACTTCACGAAGTGAATAAATTCCCTGCATTGGGGCGTATTGGTTATGGCCTGATGCAATTGCCTCTTGAACAAGGCGTAATAATTCTGGGTCAGCACCAAAATTTGGAAAACCTTGCGAAAGATTCACGGCGTCATTTTTAGCCGCCAATTGACTCATGACCGTAAAAATGGTGGTGCCTACATTAGGTAATTTCGAAGGGTGTTCAATCATTATGCTGCAAATGATTTATTACTTTGTGCAAGCAACTTTCTAGGTTTTTGTCCACTTCTTTTTGCCAAAACCGAAAAACAGTATAGCCCAGTCGTTTTAATTCAGCATTAACCTCGGCATCACGTTGGATATTTCGTTCAATCTTAGGAATCCAGAATTCCCGATTGCTCTTGATTTTTGTTTTTCGTTTTTCCCACTGATAACCATGCCAAAATTCACCATCTATAAAAATGGCAGTTTTATGTTGGTTAAGAACAATATCTGGCTTACCAATTAGCTTCCTATAATCGATGCGATAGCGATAGCCTTTTGCCCATAACGCCTTTCTGAAGGCAAGCTCTGGTTTGGTGTTCTTGCCACGAATCTTGGACATGATTTTTGAACGTTTGGGACTGGTATAAAAACCAGACTCCTCATTAAATCGAGGTACTTTGATTCTTTCTTTGGAATACTCCTTGATCATATATGAAGATAAAAAAATCCCAAACTCAATTGAATTTGGGATTTGATATTTTCGATAATCGTTCAATTACCCTTTAACGCTTGCCGCCAAATATTCACGGTTCATACGTGCAATGTTCTCCAAGGAAATACCTTTAGGGCATTCAACCTCACAGGCACCGGTATTTGTACAGTTGCCAAAACCTTCCAAATCCATTTGGCGTACCATATTCATAACACGATCGGCAGCCTCAACTTGACCTTGTGGCAATAGTGCAAATTGAGAAACTTTCGCCGAGGTAAATAACATCGCACTGGCATTTTTACAAGCGGCAACACATGCCCCGCACCCGATACAGGTCGCAGCATTGAATGAAGCATCAGCTGCTTCCTTTTCAATAGGAATGGCATTGGCGTCTACAGGGCGACCAGAGGTGTTCACAGAAATATATCCTCCGGCCTGTTGTATACGATCAAAGGCCGTTCTATCGACTATCAAATCTTTGATAACCGGAAATGCCTTTGCCCGCCATGGCTCAATTACAATGGTATCCCCATCGT
>CAYNUM010000628.1:0-1835 GCA_964400025.1 uncultured Croceivirga sp. | reverse complement strand
CGGGCTATATCCAAGAGTAGCTTCCAGTCCAATTCTGCATAGAATACCAAATCTCTAATTCCATAGTCACTGGAAATCGTTTGCTTTACAAGCCCCAATTCAATCAATTTTTGTTTTTTTCTCTTGAACGAGACCCCTTCTGAAAGTATCTTATTTTGTGAAGGCTCTTGTTTAAGATTGTTAATGCCCAAACGATTCAATATGGCCGTCACTACTCCTTTTAAATAAAAGAAGTCGGACCTGCTATCATTTTGCCTCCAGTGTCCATCACTAAGGTTACCCATGCTGTAAAGTGCAAGCTTATCCATTTCCTCAAAGCCACCTTCTTTTAAAGACTTGTAAGTTTTGCCAAATTCGAAGAGCCGAAGATTTGAAAGCCTTCTATTTTGGTTGTGGTGTAAACTTTGCAGCCCTGACGGCAACATAGCGGTGCGCATTACGGAAAGGTCAGTGCTTAAAGGATTCAACATTTTGACCGGTTCTTGATTTTCAAGAACACTGTTTTCGGCAACCAAGCTGTTTGTCATTATTTCGAAGAATCCATTCGCGACCAGCAAGTCACCCACTATATTTTGAAGTGTATGACTTTCAACTTTTTGGGTTTTCGCCGCAGAGGCATTTATTTTTTCACCAAAACTGATGTTGTTGTACCCATAAACCCTTAAAATTTCTTCTATGACATCAACCTCTCTTTCGACATCTGTTCTGTATGATGGAATTGTAAGACCAAGACCGGTCTCTGTCACATTGTTGATTCGAATTTCCAATGAGGTCAAAATTGACTTAATCGTATCCCTTGGAATTTCTTGTCCAATTAATGAATTTATCTTTTCGAAAGTCAGAAATACTTGGTGGTCTTCTTTTTTAACCGGGTACAGGTCGATGATTTCAGAACTGATATCACCACCTGCAATCTCCTTGATTAAATTAGCGGCACGCTTAAGGGCGTATTCGGTTAAATTGATATCAATACCCCTTTCAAATCGAAATGAGGCATCAGTATTAAGTCCGTGACGTTTGGCAGTTTTCCGAATCGATACGGGGTCAAAATAGGCGCTCTCCAAAAAAATGGCTGTTGTATCCTGCGTTACACCAGAGTGAATTCCCCCAAAAACCCCTGCAATACACATTGGTTTTTCTTCATCACATATCATTAAATCGTCTTCATGAAGGGTTCTTTCAATGTCATCGAGGGTTATGAATTTTGAACCTTTTTCCAATGTTCGTACCACCACCTTATTGCCTTTAATTCGATTAGCATCGAAGGCATGAAGTGGTTGACCCAATTCATGCAGAACGTAATTGGTAATGTCAACTACATTGTTAATTGGAGAGAGACCAATTGCTTTCAACCGGTTCTTAAGCCAATCGGGTGATTCTTGAACCAAGACATTCTTTATGGTAACCCCGCAGTATCGAGGTGCTAGTTCACTATTCAGTACCTCAACATCTACCTTAAGTGACCTATCGTCGGTTGAAAAGTTGCTGGTCGATGGGGTAATCAATTCTTTTTTCACTTCATGTTGTTCGAGACCTGCTTTGAGATCACGAGCAACTCCAAAATGGCTCATGGCATCAGAACGGTTTGGGGTCAAACCGATTTCGAACACTTGATCGTTTTCAATTTTAAAAACCTCACTGCATGGTGTTCCCGGTTCTAAATTTTCATTGAGAACCATGATGCCTTCATGACTTTCACCAAGGCTAAGCTCGTCTTCGGCGCAGATCATACCGTGGCTTTCTTCACCCCTGATTTTTCCTTTTTTTATTTGCCAAGCTTCACCTTCTTTGGTGAAAAGTGTTGTTCCGATTGTCGCAACCGGAACTTTTTGACC
>CAYNUM010000627.1:0-1841 GCA_964400025.1 uncultured Croceivirga sp. | reverse complement strand
ACCAATTTGGGGTATCGTGGCAACTGAATTTGCAGTAGCCTTCAATGGATTCCTATCGAGCCAAACAGGCCATCAAACAACTTGAAAAAAGAAAAGGGGGTTATTTCTACCTCAAAATTGATGCTAAAATCGTTAATCAGTTTGAACACAAGCGTTCCACAAGGGTGATCTGTACCCTTGATGATAACGTGACGTACCGCTGCGGATTGAATCATTTAGGGGATGGGAACTTCTTTATAATTATCGCATCAAAGTATCTGACTGAGCTAGGAAAGGGTTTGGACGATACTGTGGAGTTTACACTAGATATAGACCCTGACCAACTGGGTGTGGACATGCCCGAAGTATTGACCGTCTTTCTAGCGCAAGAGGCAGACTACAAAGCAGTTTTTGAAAGACTAACGAATGGAAAAAAACGTAGCCTAATTTATACCATTGCCAAAGTCAAGAATATCGACCGACAGGTCAACAATATCATGACTTTTTTGGATAAGGAGCGACAAAAACAAAAGTGAAGTACATTTTGATTTATGAAAGTACTTTTATAAAAGAATTCTATGTTGGATATATTGTAATCACCTGGTTATTCGGCGGGGCCTGAATATTTCGTCGTATAAGTGAAAAACTGGAACAGGACGGTGATAAAATATATAGTGATTCAGGAATCAAATTTAAAGCAAGTTGATTCTCTGTTTATTATGTTTTGGTAAAAGATAAAACCATATGCCATGGTACTGGAGTACATCTCAAATCATATCCATCTCAATGAGAAAGACAGGCTACAAATAGCTAAATGCCTAGAAAGAAAGGTGTTCGAAAAAGGAGAAATTCTGCTGCGCGAAGGTGGTTACGGGAAGCATTTGTATTTCGTAGCTCATGGCTTTGTTCGGTCATTTTACTTGAAGGCTGACGGTACCGAAAAAACCCATTGGATCTACGGGAAGAATGATTTTTTCACGGCATGGTATAGTTTTTTTACTGGCAATCCAAGTTTTGAAGCCCTTGAGGTCATAGATGAAACCGAGATATATACCATTCCACAAAGTGGTTACCGCGAGTTGTATGAAACCAACATCCCCTTTAATGCGTTTATCAATACATACTACCAACATCTGATTGCTGAAATGGATTATTTGACAAAATCTTTCGTTCACTTATCTGCCAAAGACAAGTACCTGTATCTACTGGAGAAAAATCCTGAAATGGTTAAGAACATAAAACTTGGCATGTTAGCTTCCTTACTCGATATTAGTCAAGAAACCCTTAGCAGGGTTAGAAAACAGCTTTGATTTTTTGATTTAGGTCAAAAAAAGTGAAGGCTCCATTTTTGAGCTTTGTCCATACCAAAATGATACTGATATGGAAGAAGTAGTTTTAAAAATGGAGGAAAACATTGGGTTTGTTCTCCTCGGATTGTTTGTTTTCTCTATGAGCTTGGCAATTGTCGAGTTCTTGTATGAACTTTACAAGAAGAAAATTACCAAATGGCGTCTGGGCGAAATGTGGGCAAGTTTTTCCGTCTTTATCGTCGCCCAACTAACCGAAAAAATCAGCCTGATAGTCTTTGCCGGTTCATTTATTTTCATTGCCAAATTTATTCCCTGGCAGATTCCGGTAAATATCTGGACTACCTTACTCTGCATCCTAGTTATTGACTTTTTGTACTACTGGGAGCATGTCATCGAGCATAAGGTGCGCTTCTTTTGGGCCTACCATAGTATTCACCACAGTTCACCAATTTATAACTACACTACCGCCCTAAGGGTTTCGTTTATTGATAATTTCTTTGCATGGATTTTTTATATCCCAGCTGTCCTACTAGGATTTAACCCTTATATAAT
>CAYNUM010000626.1:676-1841 GCA_964400025.1 uncultured Croceivirga sp. | reverse complement strand
AAAACCTACCCCTTGAATATTTCTACTTTGAAGGTGCATTTTCGTTTTGCCAATGAACTCTAGAATATTCTGTTCAAAAAGCCTAACCAATTCATCGAGCAATTCTGTCTTTCCCAAACATTCCTTCATTATTGGTTCTAGGTCTACAATTTTCCCTGCTGACTCCTGTTGTTCTTCTCCCCTAATAATGGGTGCTTCGGTCTCTTGTTGCATATGCTTCGTATTGTGATATATTTTTTCCAACAACTCCTCTGAACCATAAGGTTTCAGTATAAAGTCATTGATATTCAATTCGTTCAACTCTTCGTGTTGTTTGGTATATATGTCGCCCGACAAGACAATGATAGGAAGGGATTTGTATTGAGGGTTTTTTCGAATGCGTTGGACGATTTCAAATCCATTCATGCCTGGCAAGTGCATATCCAAAAGCACTACGTCAATTTTGTGGTTTTCCAAAAGTTGGAGTGCAAAGACCCCGTTATCTGTGATATACGATGTACAGTCCCATTGTTCAAGACGATTTTGCATCAGTCTTTGGGTAAGGGCATCATCCTCCAAAACCAATATCGATTTCCCTGAAATATCAAATTCGGTTGCCTTTTCTCCTTTCTTTTTCGGCGGTTGTGCCTTACTTCTTTCAAAAGGAAGAATTACCTTGAAGGTCGTTCCTTTTCCAAGTGCACTGGAAACTGCTATACAACCATGTTGTTTCTCAATAATTTCTTTTACGATACTAAGACCAAGGCCCGAGCCACCATATTTTAGCTTGGTACTGGGTTCTGCCTGTCTGTAGCTTTCAAAAATGTGTTTTAGGTGTTCGTTGGCAATACCAATGCCGGTATCAGAAACAGTAAACTGCAGGTATACCCTACGGCTTTTTTCTTCTTTGAGTGTTACATCAAGACGGATTTCCCCTGATTCCACAAATTTTATGGCATTGCCCATCAAGTTGAGTAACACTTGAGACAATTTTGAAGGGTCACCCAACAAGTATTGGGGAATTCTTTCATCATAGTTGACCAAAAGCTGCACTTCTTTGCCATTGATCAATGTTTTACAGAGAAAGGAAACTTCGTTGACGAGATTGGCAAGGTTAAATGAAACTTGTTCAAATTTTTCTTGACCGGATGAAAGTGCGGAAAATTCAAGCAGTTGATTAATGACC
>CAYNUM010000626.1:0-666 GCA_964400025.1 uncultured Croceivirga sp. | reverse complement strand
ATATTTTTGGACGAACTATCAACGGCGTTTACCAACTCCTTTTGTTGAGGAGTCAAACGGGTTTCTTTTAAAAGATCCAAAAAACCAATGATGCCATTTAAAGGCGTTCGTATTTCGTGGCTGACGTTCGCAATCAAATGACTTTCATCATATGCTTCGCTTTGTGACTCTTCAACGGGAGTAATAATCTCCGGCGGCACGCCGAAAACCTTCTCTTCTAGGCCGTTCTTGAAAGATTCAAATGACTTTTTGAGTTTTGTAGCTTCAGAAGTGTTTAATTCTGAGAATGAAAAGCTATCCAAGCCAAACTCTAGCTTTTCTAAATGAGTGAGCAATTCCCTGGTATCCAAACTTTTACTTTAGTTTCAAATTGTAAGATGCTCTAACAATCTGGTTTATATGGAATTAAAACTCCCCATTTCATGTACCAACTACAAGATTTTGTTACAAAGCTGTACTATTCTGTTGTGAAGGGAAGGTATTTGTAGGTGAAGAATTCTGAAGAATGCCAGGTTAAAATAAATAAAACTTGGTTTAATCCAACGATTTTAACTAAATTATTACTTTACTAAAAGTACCATAATAAATTTAATATCAATTACTTGTATTAAATATTTTATTAAAAAGCATATCCTTGTCAACTGCTTCACCACGCACATAGAGCTA
>CAYNUM010000625.1:0-1849 GCA_964400025.1 uncultured Croceivirga sp. | reverse complement strand
TACTTCTAAAGGAAAAGGTTTTCAAGGGGTAGTGAAAAGACACGGCTTCGCAGGTGTTGGTCAAGCAACTCATGGTCAGCACAACAGGTTACGTGCTCCTGGTTCGATAGGTGCTGCTTCTACGCCTTCTAAAGTTGTTAAGGGAATGAAAATGGCCGGTAGAATGGGTGGTGAACGCGTTACTGTTCAAAACCTACGTGTTTTGAAGGTTGTACCTGAGAAGAACTTAATTGTTGTTAAAGGTGCTGTACCTGGTCATAAGAATGCTTACGTAACCGTAGAAAAATAAGGTGATGAAAGTAGCAGTATTGGATGTAAACGGTAAAGATACAGGTAGAAAGGTTGAACTTTCTGACGATGTATTTGGAATTGAGCCTAATACACATGCCATTTATTTGGATGTGAAACAATATTTGGCTCATCAACGTCAAGGTACCCACAAAGCCAAAGAAAGAGCTGAGATTGCAGGAAGTACCCGCAAAATCAAAAAGCAAAAAGGTACAGGTACCGCAAGGGCTGGTAGTATTAAATCGCCAGTTTTTAGAGGTGGAGGTCGCATTTTTGGTCCAAGACCAAGAAATTACGGACAAAAATTGAATAAAAACGTAAAGCGTTTAGCTCGTAAGTCAGCGTTCAGTTTGAAATCACAAGAAAAGGCCTTGATGGTAGTGGAGGACTTCAACTTCGAAGCTCCGAAAACAAAGGATTTTGTTTCTTTCCTTGGGTCACTAGGTATCGCAGATAAAAAATCGTTAGTGGTTTTGGGTGCAAGCAATGATAATGTATTTCTATCATCAAGAAACCTTACACAATCTGAGGTGATTACCAACGATCAATTGAGTACCTATAAGATAATGAATGCCAAGAGCGTCGTATTGTCTGAGGGTGCAGTAGAACAAATTCAAGCTAATCTTACAAAATAGGAAGGCGATGAGTGTATTGATAAAACCTATCATAACTGAAAAAATGACCGCAGATAGCGAGTTGTTCAACCGTTATGGATTTTATGTTGACCCAAAGGCCAACAAGTTGGAAATCAAGGAGGCGGTAGAAAGCACTTATGGTGTATCCGTTGAAAAGGTTAGAACCATGAATTACGGTCCAAATCGAAAAACTCGATATACAAAAACTGGAATTCAGCATGGCAAGACGAATGCTTTGAAAAAAGCGATTGTTGATGTTGCCGAAGGAGATATTATTGATTTTTACAGCAATCTATAAGGACAAGAGATGTCAGTTAGAAAATTAAAACCGATAACCCCTGGACAGCGTTTTAGAGTAGTAAACGGATTTGACGCGATTACTACTGATAAGCCGGAGAAGAGCTTGCTCGCTCCGATAAAAAGAACAGGAGGTAGAAACAGTCAAGGGAAAATGACCATGCGCCATAGAGGTGGAGGTCATAAAAGAAGGTACCGAATCATTGATTTCAAGCGTGACAAGTTTGATATGCCTGCTGAGGTAAAATCAATTCAGTACGATCCAAATAGAACGGCTTTCATCGCCCTTTTGGAATATAAAGACGGTGAGAAAAGATATATGATTGCGCCTAACGGCTTGCAAGTAGGGCAAAAAGTGGTTTCTGGAGAGAAAACCCAGCCTGAAATTGGTAATGCGATGCGTTTGAGTGAAATTCCATTGGGGACCATCATATCATGTATTGAATTACGCCCAGGTCAAGGGGCTAACATCGCACGTAGTGCAGGTACCTTTGCCCAGTTAATGGCAAAAGATGGAAAGTTTGTCACTGTTAAACTTCCTAGTGGTGAAACACGATTGATATTGGCTACTTGTATGGCCACAATTGGTGCAGTTTCAAATTCTGACCACCAGTTGCTTGTTTCAGGTA
>CAYNUM010000624.1:0-1857 GCA_964400025.1 uncultured Croceivirga sp. | reverse complement strand
CATTGTAAAAGTCAATATTGTTATATAGTTGCTGAACACTATTGAAGTTTGGTTCTACGACCATTTTTGAAATGTACTTTGGTGTTTTCACCATGTCTAGAACAAAACCTCCAATTGCTCCCAAAAGAATTGCTGAAAACAACAGAATGAAATTCTTTTGAACGAACAATAAGAAAAGTATCAGTATTCGAAAAAGCCCTTTAAAAATGGAAGCGACAAAATTGGTTATTTTTTGAAAACCCCTTCCAATTAGTTGAAAAAGCTGGCCTAAATCAAGCTCGTCAGGAGTATTTTTAACAGGTTGGTTAGCCATTTTCTATGAATTAAATATTTGCTCTAAAATTTTGTCTGTAATCAAATATGTGGGTTTTACACCGGTAGTCCCTAATCCGCCTGAAGCCAGTGTACTTCCTGTTTCCAACGGATTATCGGAGGCGTAATAGGCGTATCTAACCTTGACATCTTTGTTTATGCTCTTGCGAATTTTTGAGGCCGATTGAACGGCCTTTTGATAGTGCACTCCCTCCATTTCAAGTCCAATTACATTCCAAGTAGATTCATAAAAGAAGCGTAATATGTCTTTGTTCTGCAATGAAGTGCCTAATACCGTTACCATAGTTCCCTCAAAAACCGATAAACCATAACCCTCAAAGTCTTCAGCACATAATTCATTTTCAAAAGGATAATTGTCTGCTGTTCCTTCAAAAATGTGTGCTGATGGAATCATCAAATCGCCCTTGCCGCCTTCAAGAATACCAGCTTTTCCCATAATAGAGATTGAGACCACGTTTAAAAACTGCTTCTCTCCATTTACTTGATAGGGCTTTAAAAGCTCATCTATCGTTTCATATGCTTGCTCACCAAAAGCATAATCCATCACAAAGATAATGGGTTCGTCGGCGTGTTTTTTTTCTTTTGAGAAGGCATAACAACAGGCTGTATCATTAAATTGTGCGGTATCAAATAATTGTACATCTATATTGGATCCTGAAGCATCATCAATATATGACATTCCATTATCCATGGCCGTGGACCAAACTTTTTGCCTCAATTCTTCATTTTTGGCAAGACTCAGTTCTTGGAAGATTTCCAATGTAGCGGTGTCTGAAAACTCATCCTTCAAGGCATTCCTTGCGAACAAGCTATTCATCACGCTATGCATGTTTGCACTGATGATATGTATCGGGCGATTCAATGCCCCAAGTTCAACCAACTTTTCTTTAACGGTATTGGCCCATCTTTCTCCAAAGATATGATGCCCCAATCGCTCACGAAGCAATGGGCTAAAGGTGATGGTTCGCTTGTTGCCCGTGGTTTGTTCTTCGATAGCCAATTTACCCAACCAATACACGATGTCAAGAAAACGGTCATGGTATTTATCGCTGCTCAGCTTTCTATGGGTTTCAACTACTTCTTCAAAGGTTCTTCCCAAAATGTTTGCCGTATGGATAAGGGCTACTTCTCGGGCTTGTTCGGTTTTCTTTTTGTTCTCTACAAATGCAACGAGCTTATCCCAATCACGAACAGTGGAGTGATCTTCTTCAAAAAAGACCCTTTCACAAATCTTGTTTGATTCTATGAACAAAAAGGTAATGTGGGTAAGAATATCATAAATATCGGACCGACCTCGAGTTATCTCAATGTTCATTTGCTCGTCGTCAATACGATAGCAATTTCTTCTACGCTTGGGGGGAATGATAGGTTTCAAATGCGATTTTGAGAAGCCCTCGTCTGATGTCAAATTGATGAATCGACATTGTTCAATGCCCTCCGGCAATCGTTCCAGAACATAGATAAGCCCATTGAGCTCACCTTTTTCTTCGGCCACAGATCCATATATTTCAGGACGAAGGACCA
>CAYNUM010000623.1:0-1858 GCA_964400025.1 uncultured Croceivirga sp. | reverse complement strand
ATTCGTCAACCTGCTATGAGCTGTAGTTTAGTTATACACTTCAATCCTATCAAAAATGCGGATTAAGCCGGCATTAAAACGGACAATTTAACAACAGCCGTGGCAAGACCCATCCATGCTATAAGTGGTAGGCACAAAACTTTAAAAATTGGTAAATTATAAGCAAAACATCCATGGAAAGAATCAGCCAACACATTAGCTATAAGGAGGCTACTTACAGTGCCACTGCCAAACGTGAAAATATCAGTAACGAACCTACTGAGGAGCATTTAAGGGCTATGAAGCAATTGGCAGAAAAGGTTTTTGAGCCGGTGAGGAAACATTTTGCCCGTCCCATCCTGGTGAATTCATTTTACCGCAGCCCGGAATTGAATGCTGCCATTGGTGGGAGTTCCCGCTCTCAACACCGTTTTGGTGAGGCCATTGACATTGATGCCACCAATGGCTTCACTAATGCTGATATTTTTCATTTCATCAAAGACAACCTGGACTGGGATCAAATGATCTGGGAGTTTGGCGATGATACGAACCCCAACTGGGTACATGTGTCTTATAAATTAACAGGCACCAATCGAAGAAAATTGACCCAAGCAGTGAAAATTGATGGTAAAACCCGCTATATCGAGTGGAAAGATGATAATGCCGATAGTGCACCGGCCACCCGAACAGGTACAGTGAATGTCAATACCTCATTGAATGTGCGCAACGCCCCCAATGGTGATAAGGTGGGCAGCCTGCCTAACGGTACTCAGGTCAACATCCATGAAGAAAAAGAGGATTGGTTTAAGGTGAGTACCGCACAAATAGAAGGCTGGGTGGCTGCTCGTTTTGTCAGTGAGTAGGTAGGTAATTTGCAAGCTTGGCAGATTAAGGTTCAAAATCAATCAAACCCTTTTTGGCCTCTGGAATAGTTGAAATAGACTATTGAACGATATGGCCTGAATACAGGAGCTGGGATTCCCTTTCAGATCACAACTTTGGTTTGACCATCAGATCAAGTATAAAATGAAAATGAAAGAAGAACTTAGCTTTGTAGAGCTCAGTCCCAAAAGCTCGGCCTTCATAGCCACAGGGCTATCCGTGATAGGCCAGATTGCTGGTATTGTTGGATTTTTTGCCGAACGCAACGAAAACAGGAGAATTATAGGTGAGCTGGAAGACATCAAGAAATACTTGCAAAAGCTTGAAAATGACATCGATCAGCTCTTTCAACAGAACAAGCAGATCCTGGAAAGACTGGACAAATTGCCACAACAATTTGAACATATCGTAACCGGTGTGGTGAGTAATGCCCTGTTGGCAGAGCGATACTCAGATATTAGTTCCATCATGAACAACTATTTTAACTTACCTCGTAGAGAACGAAGGCGTTATCAAGTGCATACCCAGGGGTGGGACGAACTAAGTAAAATCCTCACTTATCTCTTTTACCACGAGAACCGTATTTCCAGGCAGTTTGAATTGCTTCAGTATGCAGAATTTGCCTTGATTGCCAGCAGCATTCAAGGAATCAAGGTTGTACGGAATTTGGTCCGTATTAAATACCAGCTCATCTGTAATCTGCATGACGGGGTGAAAGCCAATTTCAATCGCCTTTTCAATAATCTATTGACTTCACTCAATTCTCAATACGTGGAAAGTCACAACCTCAACATCGGCATAACCGACCTTAATCATTTCAGCTATAAAATGATGCCAGACAGACCTGAAACTTATATAGACATTGTCATCGATTGCCCACGAGGCACTATACCAAATGGAGGTTGTCGGGAAGTTGTAGTCGTGAGAAGAAACGAAGGGAATATCGCTTTTAATGCAAAAAAGGTTCAGTATCAACGGAGAATAGAAACGGAGTTGA
>CAYNUM010000622.1:0-1878 GCA_964400025.1 uncultured Croceivirga sp. | reverse complement strand
GTACCATGGCCAAAAAGACCTTGGCTTCTGGTGAAGTTTTAAAAGTAGATACGGGTTGTATCGTCGGATTTTCAAAGGATGTCGATTATAATATTGAATTCGTTGGGGGAATAAAAAATACGGTATTTGGAGGGGAAGGTTTGTTCTTCGCTACCCTTAGGGGCCCTGGTACCGTCTATGTACAGTCGTTGCCTTTTAGTCGTTTGGCGGGCCGTGTTCTGTCTGCAGTGCCAAGAGGTGGAAAAGACAAAGGGGAAGGAAGTATTTTAGGAACCCTTGGTGATATTGCCATGGGCGATAAGGGTTTCTAATTGCGAGAAACTTTGAAAATTTTCGCGGCAATCTTGATGAACAACCGAAGGGTCGATTAAGATTGCCGTGCTTTTTTTACCTTCGGTAAAAAGCTCGCAATTTGGATTTTAAAAACCTTTTCGATTTTCTCGAACAACTACAGAAGAACAACCATAAGGAATGGATGGACGCCAACCGTAAATGGTACCATGAGGTCAGAAATGATTTTATAGGATGGTTGGATAATCTGGATCTAAAACTTTCTGATTTGGATAATGACTATTATTCAACTCCAGGAAAAAAGGGCATCAACCGAATTAATAATAATTTGATGTTCCATCCTAATAAGCCAGTGTATAAAGACCATTTTGGAGCCGGGCTGGACAAAGCACCAAATTCTGCAGATTTTTATATCGAAATTGGCTTGGAAAGTTGTTGGTTGGCAGGAGGTTTCTGGAGGCCTGACCCGAAGAAACTACGTAACATTCGCGACGGAATCGACTATAATGGGGAAGAACTCGTCAAAATCCTTAAAAAAAAGTCATTTAAGTCCCTTTTTGGTGGACTATATGAAGATGAAAAACTGACCAATGCCCCAAAAGGGTTTTCAAATGACCACCCACACATTGATTTGCTCCGTAACAAAACCTTTGCGGTAAGTTACCAAGTTAATCCTGAGGCCGTTTTTCAGAATAGTTTCGAAGAAAAAATAATAGATGTCTATATAGAAATGCTTCCCTTTCGAAGATATTTGAATGAGGCCGCGATGATTTAAAAATGACCATCCAATGCTTGATGATGAAAAAGATGGGTATCTGGTTCCTTTTTTCAGGAATTTTGAAAAGCATATTTCACTTACCGATTCGGAAAAACAAATCATAGCCTCACACCTGAAGTTTAAGTCGGTTCCTAGAAATGAGGTGATAATATGCCAAGGGAATAAGGTAAAAGAAATTTTTTTCGTGGTCAGCGGTGCATTAAGGGCCTATCATCTTGATTCAAAAGGAAAAGAATCAACCGTAATGTTTGCAGTTACAGACTGGTGGATTACGGACATGAATGGTTTTGCCACTAATGACCGGGCGCAGGTATCCTTGGAGGCATTGGAAAGTTCAAAACTCATCGGGTTAGATGCTGAAGATTTTGAAAGCCTTCTAGAACAACTGCCTAAATTGGAACGGTTTTTCAGGATTTTATTTCAACGCGCTTACATACGTGAACAATCACGAATGTTACGACAGCTATCAATGGATGTGGTCGCAAGATATCGCTCTTTTGTGGAGAAATATCCGAATATCATTGCAGCGATTTCACAAAAACAAATGGCTTCCTATTTAGGGGTAACCCCGGAATTCTTAAGTCAAGTGAAAAACAGAAATGATTCTTAAACTATCTTATTTTTAGATAGAAAGGAATACCCTTGTTTTGTAAAAATTGAAGAATATGATGTTGATTATGATAGCCGGACCTTATCGTAGTGGAACCGGTAACGACCCTGTTTTGATAAAAGAGAATATGGACCGATTGGAGGCAATGGCCCTGCCCATCTTTCGAAAAGGTCACATACCGATGATAGGGGAGTGGGTG
>CAYNUM010000621.1:0-1881 GCA_964400025.1 uncultured Croceivirga sp. | reverse complement strand
AGGTAACGGGATGGGTGCCAGCTGTGACTATTGATTTGTAGAGACTGTCCACAAAATCAGTGATTTCTGGCGTAGATCCGGAAGTAACTTTGACGATGGAGTCAATTCTATGAATCTTGTCACCCGGATTTATTCTTTCTGGGCTATAACCTGCAAAGAAATCACTATTGAATTCTAAGCCACTAATTTTTTCAAGTATAGGAATACACTCATCTTCAGTTACACCTGGATATACTGTTGATTCATATATAACAATATCACCTTTTTTCAAAACATGACCCACTGTTTCACTGGCTTTGTATAGTGGCATCAATATAGGTCTGTTCGTTTCATCTACAGGGGTAGGCACCGTAACTATATGAACGGTGCAATCTTTTAAGTCTTCTTTATCAGTGCTACAGAAGAGACCATTTTCGTTGGAATTTGAATCTTTTAGGACTTGTTGCAAAAGTTCGTTTTCGACCTCCAGCGTTTTGTCTTCGCCATCATTTAATTCTTTGACCCTTTCTGAATTGATATCAAAACCAACCACGGGATATTTGGTAGCAAATAGTCTTGCCAATGGCAACCCTACATAACCTAGTCCTATTATCGAAATTTTCATATAGGCGAATGTTTTTTTCTTACGATTAATCTTCAAACTTTTTTCCAATTTGATAATACTCAAAACCGTATTCTTTTAGTACGTTTTCGTCATATTGGTTTCTGCCGTCGAAGATAATGGGCATTGAAAGTTCTTTCTTTATCTCGTCAAAGTCGGGAGCTCTAAATTCTTTCCATTCAGTTAATAATAACATAGCATCAGAGCCTTTTAAAGTTTCATATTTTGAGTCAAAATAAGAAACTCCTTCATTTCCTTTCAAATAATATGTCTGAGCCTCATGGGTTGCTTTTGGATCATATGCCTTAATAGTAGCTCCTCTTTTCGTCAATTCGTTTATGATGTAAATTGAAGGTGCCTCTCTCATATCATCTGTGCCAGGCTTAAAGGCCAATCCCCATACGGCAAACTGTTTACCTTTTAAATTCTCTCCAAATCTATTGATGACCTTATTGGCAACCACAAACTTCTGCTTATCGTTGACGTCTTCAACGGCAGATATCAGCTCTGCGTGATACCCATTTTGTTCAGCTGTTTTCTTTAAGGCTTTTACATCTTTGGGGAAACATGACCCTCCGTATCCACTGCCCGGATAAATGAAGCTATAACCTATTCGACTATCAGAACCTATTCCTATGCGCACCTTGTTTACATCGGCCCCTACCAATTCGCAAATATTTGCTATTTCGTTCATGAAGGAAATCTTGGTCGCCAACATCGCGTTAGCCACATACTTGGTCATTTCAGCACTTCTCACATCCATTACAATGAATCTGTCAATACTGCTTCTAAAAAAAGGAGCATAAAGCTTTCTCATCTTATCGGCTGCATTTTTACCGTCAACACCGACTACCACCCGATCAGGTCTCATAAAGTCGTTAATTGCATCACCTTCTTTTAAGAATTCGGGATTGGAAACGACGCTGAATTCGATATTAACATTCCTTTCTTGCAATTTTTTGGCAATTGTGGCCTTTACTTTGTCCGCAGTTCCGACAGGTACTGTAGATTTATCAACAACAATTAATGGATGGGTCATATGCTCGCCGATTTCCTCAGCTACCTTAAGTACATATTGTAAATCGGCAGATCCATCTTCGCCCATCGGAGTTCCCACTGCAATAAAAGCAATATCGCATTCTTCCAGATTCTCCGAGAGTTTAGTGCTAAAGAATAGTGTATTATTGGCGACGTTTCGAAGTACCATTGGCTCTAGGCCAGGTTCATAGATTGGAATTGCGCCCTGTTTAAGATTCTCTATTTTTTTTGCGTCGATGTCA
>CAYNUM010000620.1:0-1881 GCA_964400025.1 uncultured Croceivirga sp. | reverse complement strand
GTGCGGACCGGCACCAAAATTATTAAAAGGGTCATTTTCTTCAAATACCAATTTCGAGGAGAAAGAAGTACCCATTCCGTCAGACATATAATTGCCGCCTGTATTGACCAATCGAGTCGGGCTTTGAGTCATCGAATAAACCGGAGTATTCAACATTTCCCCGATCTGGTATGCGATCGTATCGTCTTTAGGTCGAGGTCGATTATAAACCCAGTCGATGAAGTAACGGTCACCTACGCCGTCCGCATAAACGGTATTCTGCAAGTAATCACGTGACCAAACAGTATTGGAAGGGACCGACAGAAATTCAATGTTGTCCAAAGTCATTCCCCCATCCGTTAAGAAGGATTCAATCGCACTTTGAGAGTTATAACCGGCATTCCAATGGGTAGGGTCGAAGGTGATGATCACTTTTACTTCTTCTTTGGCAGCTCGGACGATTTCTCTGATGATTGTCCGGTATGATCGCCAGGTAACTACGAGGGCTTCCAATTCCTCCCATTCTGCCATGCCGCGAACCGGGCCTGGTGGCGGCTCAGGTATGTTTTTGGAGAAATTTTCTGGCGTGGTCCAGTCGTACCATTCCAGCAATGCCTTTTCCTTGTCAGTCAAGTAATGAGGCAGCTCTTCATTCTGAGAAAAAAGAAAGAAAGAAGAGAGTAAAAAAATGGAGAGTAATATTTTTTTCATAAGCTAAATATTTTCAAGCTGTTTAAAAATGATTTGTTCCAAAAAGTTGGGATAAATAAAAAATGTTGCAAAAGCTGTAAATTGTTAGTTCCTACACAAACAATTAAAAAGCGTTTTGCAACATGTATGTAAATCTATCTAAAAAGTTCATAACAAAAAATTTATTGCCGCACCTGAACCTGACTAACCTTGGACGAAAAACCAAAATTCCTATGTGGCGAATTATTAAGGCAATTATTTATCGCTTAAAAAGTGGTTGTCAATGGCGTGAAATTCCAGTCCTTGCTTTTTGCGGAAAAACCATAATCAGCTGGAATTCAATTTATTACCACTTTAGAAAATGGTCAAAAGATGGTTCCTGGAAACAAATGTGGACAAAATTGCTGTGTGCTCATAAATCGGAACTGGATATGTCCTCTGTCCAACTTGATGGTTCCCATACCCCAGCCAAAAGAGGCGGGGAAGCAGTGGCTTATCAAAAGCGTAAAAAATCAAAGACAACAAATGCTTTGTTTTTAACAGACAGACAAGGACTTCCACTGGCCATGTCAGAGCCGATTGAAGGCCATCACAACGATCTCTTTGAGATAGATTTTTTCTTTCTCAAAATGCTCGACGATTTGGCACTTTCACAAATAGAAACAAACGGATTGTTTTTAAATGCCGATGCCGGATTTGACAGTGAAGGATTCCGAAGAATTTGTTCTTCAAAAGAGATAATTGCAAATATTGATTTTAATAAACGCAATTCGAAAAACACTGACAATCAGCCTTTACTCGACGATGAACTTTACAAAGAACGTTTTTCAGTGGAGAGAACAAATGCATGGCTAGACGCTTTTAAATCGCTCCTCGTCCGCTTTGAAACCAAATCTCAAACTTGGATGAGTTTGCATTATTTAGCTTTTGCTCTCATTCTGATTAGAAATAAAACAAATCATTTTTAAACAGCTTCAATAAAAAATGGCTAAGAAAAAAATATTTACCCGTCGCAATTTCCTGATCACAGGCGGGGTGTTGGGTACCGGAGTGGTCATTGGGGTGGCCGGCTTGAATTCACATGTCAATAAAAAACTGAAAAAATACTCGGGCACAGGTATGGGAGATGGCGACTCCATCAATGCCTGGATTCGCATCGCACCAGATAACACAGTGACACTGGCCATTGCAAGGGCAGAAATGGGACAGGGA
>CAYNUM010000619.1:292-1884 GCA_964400025.1 uncultured Croceivirga sp. | reverse complement strand
GTGGGATGATGAAGAGCGAACACCCACCGCAGGCCAGGCTGAGTTTATCGTCGCCAAGCATCGTAATGGTGGTTTGGATGAAATTCGCCTGAAGTTCGTTGGTCACTTAGGACGCTTCGAAAACCTGGAAACCTTCGATTTCCCAACCGAAATCCATTCACGCATGAACGATGCGGCCAATGATGATACCTTTAAAACGGATCATTTTCCATCTGCCGATGAAGCCTTTGGTAGTAGTATGAATGATGGAGATGATGATGGGGTTCCGTTTTAATACGAATTAATTCTTTTTTGTTTTTTTTGTTTTCTTTCTTCATTTTCTTTGCTTGCCCAAAGAAAACGAAGCAAAAGAAAGGGCACCTTTTCCAAGGAATTTTTCAGCTGACGCTGAAAACCGTTCCCAAAACTTCGCGTCACTTCGTTCCTGAATCTCGAAGCTTTTGGTTCACTATTCTGAGGAAAAGGGGGTTGGAATTCGTCTGACTCTAAAATTCGCCCCTTAAGCAACGGGCGCTGGGCACCCGCAGCTTGAAAATGCGTCAGCAGAAAATGCATGTCTGAGCCGAAGGCGAGTTTCATTTTCTGTAGCATTGAAAGCGCAGCGGGTAGCTGAGTTGCGCTGGGGCTAGATTTTTTTGATACTTTTTTCATAAATGGAAAAAAGTATGGAAAGAAAAATGAATTAAGACCTAAATAGACGAACGTCTATTAGCTGGCCAAAACCAAAAACAAAAAAAATCAAATTAAAGAACTCTTAAAGTTCAATTTAGGAACAAAAATTGTGAGTATATTCGTCATATGAGACGGATCCTCCTTGCAGCAGCCTTACTACTATTCACCTTACCCACCTTTGCTTCCTATATATTAATCCCAATGGATGCCGAAAGCCAAAAGGAGCACCTCAAGGCCTATGGAATTACCTACTGGACCTTGGAGAAGAAGGTGAAGGTAAAGTGGTTATTGAATTACCGCGGTGGTTCGTTCTTATTACCGGACGCTGAAGAAATCCGTAAAGAATGCCAGATTCGCGGCGTTTCCTTTGAGGTGATTTCCAACAATGAGGCAGAATCCATTTTGACCGAAATCAGCAGCCCTTCTCAGAACATGGAGGCGGTGGTGTTGGAAAAGGCACCTAAAATCGCGGTCTATTCACCCAAGGGCAATCAACCCTGGGACGATGCGGTGACTATGGTGTTGACCTATGCTGAGATTCCCTATGAAGTGGTGTATGACGAAGAGGTTTTGACCGATCAGTTAATTCTATACGATTGGCTGCACCTGCATCATGAAGATTTTACCGGGCAGTATGGAAAGTTCTACCGCGCCTATCGCGCAGCTCCCTGGTATATTGAAGAAAAGCGCAAGGCCGAAGAATTGGCCGGCAAACTTGGTTATTCCAAGGTCTCTGAGGCCAAAAGAGATGTAGCCCTTAAGATTAGAGACTATGTAGTGGGTGGTGGTTTTATGTTTGCCATGTGCAGTGCTACCGATAGCTTTGACATTGCCCTGGCAGCCGAAGGGGTAGACATTTGCGAATCCATGTTTGATGGCGATCCCAGCGAGGCAGCCTATCAAAGCAAAATCGACTTTAG
>CAYNUM010000619.1:0-253 GCA_964400025.1 uncultured Croceivirga sp. | reverse complement strand
TTTATATTGGAGCGCAGCCCTATGGTGTATGAATTTTCATCCATTGACATGACCGTGAAGCGCCGCATCCAAAAGGAAGTAGACTACTTTACTTTGATGGATTATTCGGCCAAATGGGACCCGATTCCTTGTATGTTGGTGCAAAACCATACGGCCCTGGTCAAAGGGTTTATGGGGCAAACTACTTCGTATGATCGCAAGAACATCAAAGCCAATGTGCTGGTGATGGGCGAGAACAAATCCAATGGCGAGG
>CAYNUM010000618.1:0-1887 GCA_964400025.1 uncultured Croceivirga sp. | reverse complement strand
GAACACCAAAAGGGAAGTTTCCATCGACTATATCCAAAAGGTGGTTTCGGACTATTTCGAAATGGATGTGGCCACGTTGCAATCCAAGACCAGAAAGCGTCATATCGTCCAGGCAAGACAATTGGCCATGTTCTTCGCCAAAAAATTTACGAAGGCTTCCCTGGCCAGTATAGGTTCACAAATCGGTAAGCGTGATCATGCTACCGTACTTCACGCTTGTAAGACCGTAGAAAACTTGGCGGAAACCGACAAGCAGTTCAGAAAGTACAAAGAAGACCTCGACAAAAAATTCTCCTAAGCGCATTAAATGACCAAAATTCTGATGGTTTGTCTCGGGAATATCTGTAGATCACCGTTGGCAGAGGGTATTTTAAAATCAAAAGTGAATCATTCAGAAGTTTTCGTTGATTCATCAGGCACTGCTGGATATCATGTAGGAAGCCTCCCAGACCCGAGATCTATTGAAGTAGCCCATAAACATGGCATAGATTTAACAAATCAACGTTGCAGAAAGTTTACTAAGATGGATTTTGAAGAATTCGATGCCATCTACGTAATGGACAAAAACAATTATGCGAACGTCATGGCGCTTGCCGAAAACGATGGGCAAAGCGAAAAAGTGAAACTGTTATTGGGAGAAATCGATTCGAATATTGAGGAAGTGCCAGACCCCTATTACGGAGGGCCGGATGGATTTGATTATATCTACGGCTTAATTGACGAGGCGTGTGATAAAATTGCGAAAAGACTTAAAGGTGGAGGAAAATAAAAAGCCCAGTTTACTAGTCGGAAAGCTCTATTTGGTTCCGACCATGTTAGGGGATAGTGCTCCTTTGGAGGTTTTGCCCATTTCAATAAAAAGAACCATTGAAAACGTTGACCACTATATTGCAGAAAATGAAAAATCGGCAAGACGTTTTATCAAGCGAATCAGCCCAACAAAAAATCAACCCGATTTACAATTTGAGCTGCTAAACAAGTACACAGAGCCTTCAGAGATTCCATCGTTCTTAGACCCTTGCATTCGGGGGTTGGACATGGTCTTACTTTCTGAGGCAGGTGCTCCGGGAATTGCAGATCCAGGAGCCGATGTAGTTCGAATTGCACATCAGAAACAGATTAGGGTTGTACCTCTGGTGGGGCCTTCATCAATAACTATGGCAATGATGGCCAGTGGAATGAACGGTCAGAATTTCTCATTTACAGGTTATCTTCCCATAGACAATGACTTAAGGACTAAGGCAATTAAATCAATGGAAAAGTTGTCTTTTGAAACAGGTCAAGCCCAAATTTTTATTGAGACCCCCTATCGGAACGAAAAACTGTTCAAAGAACTTGTAAGAAAATTGAAGCCAACAACCTTACTCTGCATGGCTACAGATATCACCTTGCCGTCTGAGCAAATACAGACAAAAACAATAAATGAATGGCGGACAATGGAGGTGGATATTCAAAAAAGACCTACTGTCTTTATTGTTCAGGCTTAGCTAATGACCCTCGGCCTTTGTCTGGCTTTTATTTCGGAGATATCATATCCCCCAAACTTTTCAATGTAGTATGCAACGGTACTTCCATAGGCATCTGAAAAATCAGTCTGACCATAGGATCGCAAATACTTTTTGACATTGCCGGCGCCAGCGAGATGTGCGGCAGCAACTATACCCGATTCTGTAACCACAACGCCATTTATTCTTTTTCCAACAAATCGTTTGATATCACGTCTAAGAATCCACTTGTTTCGCGCGACATTCAATTCAAACAAATTCTCTTGTAAAACAGCATCTTGAATAAAGTTCTCGGTATCATGAACCCCCATGAGTTTTAAAGTACTCGCACCAAATTGGTACTTTCCTAGATAACCTAAGGTATTAATTCGTGTATATTGAC